>JBJKSS010000059.1:0-6425 GCA_046703745.1 Spirochaetota bacterium | reverse complement strand
CAGACAGATTTCCCGCCTCCGGTCGGCATTACTACCAGGGCATCCTTTTTATCCAACACTGCCCGTATTACTTCTTCCTGCATCGGGTAGAATGAATCGTAGCCGAAAATATTTTTAAGAATACTTCTTGCATTCTCAAGCATGATAAAACCTTTTTTAAACTGAAGCAGTATTTTTTTTAATAATATTTTAACGGTAAAAATGCAAATTAATAATTTGTATTTTTTTAAATACTTTTGTAAACGAATTCCGCAAAACGGTAGTTTAATATATGTAGAAATAAAAAATTGCGAGGTTTATTCCCATGAAAAAATTTTATCATTTTGTGCTCAAAAGTTCTTTAAAAGACAGGATTATCGAAATATCGACCAAACTGGACAGGAACCTTTCGGATACTGTTGTTTTCATTTTTAAAAAAATGGAGCCCTTGCTGGAAAGATATTTTTACAATGAAATAAAGGATTATAGGGGCGATTACCAGGTATTCGGGGCAGATGACGATATGTATGTTGATATCAAAGAGGAAAATTATTTCAAACTTAAGCATGTAACTGCAAATATGTATATTTTCAGCATGGCGATTACCATGAGAAGGATACTTACACTTTTTGTCTGGGGGTATGATACATACGGGTTGAAAAGATTTGTCAGCAGGCTTAACAGAATCAAAAAAATTCATGACAGCCATATGGCAAAAACAAAAGAAATAAAGAAAATCAAAATGTATCAACATATGTTGAAAAAATATACCCCTTTTGACGGAAAAAACAGATATGAAATACTATTCAGTAATAATTTACAGATTTTAAGGTTCAATTTCAGGCCAAAATCTCCGAATTTACCAGTATTTTCAACATAAATTTGCATTTGAAATTGCTTTTTATTTTTTGTATAATCTATTCGATGGGAGTCAAGAAATTTGCTTATAATGGATTCATTATTCTTAAAATTCCCGAACCCTTTTCTTCGGAAATAACAAGACTTCGATTGAAATATGACTCTAAAACCGCACGTTTGCCAGTTGAAATTGCCGTTCTTGGTTCTTCAGGCGTCGGGCCGATAAAACCTGATAATAATGCAGGCGAGATAATAGCATCTATCAAGGGCATCGTAAGTAAAATCAGTAAATTTGAATTCTCATTTGGAAGGATTGCCGTGTTTCCAAAATCAAATATTTACTATTTGGAGCCTGAAAACAGAAAGCCTTTCGATGATATTCATGCTGGCTTGAAAAATCTCGGGCTTGATTGTTTTTCGATCAAATTTCCCTTTAATCCACACTGCACGATCAGCGCCGAATCCATTTTGAATGAAGTTCAAAAGAATGAAATATTCAGAGAGGCTTTCCCCAGGCAAAAGATTGTCCTTGATAAAATTTCATTAATCGAATTCAATTTCAATCCTTATATCCTGAATTTATTTTATGAATGGGAATTGAAATGAATATACTCATAATTTTTTATGAGTATATTCATTTATTCAAAGTCTGGAAATTTTTATTCATGTTTTTATAAATTTTTCCTGAACCATAGAGATGATTATCGCAGACAAAAGAATGCATGAAAATTCCATGGCAAAAGTTCCTATCAGAAAAGGTACAAAATAAATTTTGAATTCAATAAAATTCAATATATTGCGGAAAAAACTTGTAAACATCCATACAATGATGCCGTAAACAAATCCTTTTGTTAAAAAATTTTTACCGGGTATTGATTCTTTTATCATTGTATAGAATGAACCGAAGATCATTCCAAAGATAATATAAAATAAATAAAGCTTGATATAACCATATAATGTCGGGTTTGTTATATCGTGTCTTCTCATCATATAAGAAATTTCATCTCTATAGGAATTTAATATTTTGGCAAACGGCATTCTTATCAAAATACTCATCAATGTATAAAAAATCGAACCAATTAATCCCGACAAAGATCCTTTTAAATATTTCATAATCTCTCCTAATCATTTAATTTTTTTTTGAATAATTCTATTAATTTGTCATTGGCATATTTTTCATCCGGCAGCCCGTCATCGTTCCTGAAAACCCCGAACCAGCCCTCATGATAGGCGTGGTAAGTAAAACTTATTTTGTTTTTCATGAAAATGTCCATTAAATCATTTGTCCAGTTTAAGCCTCCTTTATTCTCCTCATAGCAAAATCTGATACAGCCGAATTCTCCGCAGTAAAGCGGGACATTGTTTTTTTTGCTGAATTCAACATATTTATTGATTTCACTTTCAAGATAATTTTTATTTCTAATTACGAGTTTTTTACCGGATTTGCTTTTTTCAAAACCAATAGAAAACATTGCCCTTGAATCATTCTCGATGTTAAACCCTTTCATGTAGCCGCTGATTTGATAATAATATCTGTAGTTTACAGGAAAGATTTTTCCGGAAACCGCCAGACCATATTTTCCGGCTCCCTTTAAGGATAAGGACATGTTATTGTCAGGTTCTTTAAAAATTTCCATTTTACCCTCGTCGTTTTTGGCGGCATACGTCCATCCTGTTTTTGAATCAAGATACAGGCTGCAAATATCACGAACAAATTTTTTATTTTCATCGTATTCTTTAATCGTAAGATTTTTAAACAGCACGTTTCCTTTCCCGTTGTTCAGGGTAACCAAAAAGGGCCTTATGCCTATATTATTGCTGTCCGTTGATTGAAATAATTTGCCTTCATATAAGGTCCAATTTGAATTTCCTTTTGTAATGCATGTATTGTCCTTTCTAAAATCACTCTTCTGCAGATCATCAGGCATGACATAAAGTTTATTATCAGGATAATTTCCGCCGTCGCCAAAAGCCGTCCAGGGTGCTTTCTGATGGGTAAATTCATGAGGTTCGTAAAAGTGGAAAGAATACAATACATTGTTATCATTCACCAGAAATAAATTATCGATCCTGTGATACGTTTCATATTTGTTTGAAATACCCAGGGCGCATTCAATAATAATCAAATGATTTTTATCTTCTTTCCTGATTTCATCGATTGTTTGTTCCGCAAGATTTTTCCATTGATCTATGGAATTTGTCACAACCGGTTCGTTTAACAGGTCGTATCCTGCAACAGCAGGTTCGTTTTTACAATGGCTTGCTATTTCTTTCCACAGATTTATAAATCTTTCCCGATCATCGTTGCTGTTCCATAAGTTGGCACCCTGATTTAATGATTGATATCCGCCCTGGGGCACATGGATATTTAAAATGAGGTATATGCCGTGTTTTTTCGCCCATGCAATATTTTTATCGAGCCAATCCCAGCCTGATTGTTTGTATTTAAAAGGATTTTTATCATCTTCAAACGTTTTGTAATTAATGTAGAATCTTACAGCGTTCATTCCCCAGTCATGTATCTTTTTATAATCTGTTTCATTATGATGAAAAACCGGAATTTCCTGAAATTTTTCCCAGGCTACTTCCCACACGTCATTGCCAAAGCAAATGCCCCTGAGCTGTATTTCTTTGCCATTGATTGCCAGTTTATTGCCATCTCTTTTAATGAATGATTCAGGGCTGGAATTGCAATAAAAATGCGGAATAAGGAACAATGCCAAAAAAAGGAAAACTATATTTTTCATCAGTATTTCTCCGGACAAAAATCAATGGTTCAATATAAATATATTAGGTTTTTTTTGACAAGTATTAAAAGATAATACAGGTGATAATTCTTGATTTTACTGGAGCTGGATATTTGGTAAATTTTTTTATTAAACCAGCTTCCTGAAAAAATTGAAGCTTGCCGATTTGTCTGTTTTCGTAATGTTAAAAATATCATTAAGAGCTTTTCCCGGGTTGGAGAAAAATCTTAAGTCTGCTGTTAAATGATCGAAACTGATATTTTCTTTTTTATAATCCGGGCCTATGAACGAAACAGGCTTTGATGCAATGAAATTGAAAATTTCATCGTCGATATGGCATTCTATTGCCGTGTACTTGTCCTCAAAAACCGAATTCTCAACGAATGCAGGAGAATACACCCTTGTTGTGAAAAGATGAACCTTGCCGTAAACAAGACAGCTCACATCGCATTCGGAAAAACCGGAGACCGATTTGAAAACCGACGAGTCGCCTTCGATCGAAGCACATACTTCCCTTATTCCCAGGGAATAAAGATAGTCTGCGGCAAGATGGTTCATTACAGCAAGGCCTGTACCAGCCTTGCTGATGCAGTCTATTCCGGATAAAATCTCAAGGCCTTCATAAGAGTTTGCCTCGAAATTGTTGAACCCTTCGGCATGCAGTCTGCATACAAGCTGTTTGATTTCTACGGCCCTTTCTTCGAACATGACGTCCGGCAAGGCAAGAATGAGTTGATATTTTTCTGCAAGCTGTTTCAGCAGTACTGTGTTTATGTTCGGTTCGATATAAACGACAATTGTCGAAATCGGATTTTCGATGTTCATAAATTTCGAAATATCCTGCCAGGCTGCGAGAATTATCTTGTCAGGATAATCTCCCAAAAGCATTTTCCTGTCCTCGTGTTTTTTTTTCATCTGGATGAAATCGACAATTTCCGGTGCAAGCCCGGGCGTTTTTTCTTCGTCCCTGAGCAATGCGTTTATTCTTCTGATGATTTCTTCGGCGGTATCTCTGATGAATGACGAACCTAGTGAAATATTTTCGATGCCATTGCCTTCAACCTGGAACTTCAGTTTTTTAATCAGCATCTCTGAAGAAAGATTTTCAACAAGGGCCCGCAGATTAACCGGTTTCGCTTTTTTTGGCTTTTCAGGCAGGGCCGTTTTAATGATCGTTGTCTTACCGAACAGGAGTATATTGATGCTCAGGGAATCATCCGTTGTGGAAATATCAATTTTGTTTTTGTCAAAAAAGTCATCAGGTATAAAATTTGCATTGTCCGTTTTAAGGTAATTGTCCCACTCTTCGTTTTTGCCTATCAAATCCTTATGCCCGAAAAGATGGCCGTCCTTTTTTTCCCTTGCGGAATATTTTTTCAATTCTTCGAATAATGTTTCGACAGTTTTTTTGTCATCGGGATTGTTCAGGGCCTGTCTGTAAATAGATGTTATCGTATGAACCCAGCCTGCATTCTTGAGCCTGCCTTCGATTTTCAATGCCTTGATATTCGCCCTGCTTAATTCTTCAAGATGTATAATCACGGTAAGATCCTTCATTGCAAAATATCGTTCAGACTTATTATCTTTGCGCCAGATGACACGGCACGGCGCGGTGCAGGCCCCGCGGTTGCCGCTTCTTGCGCCTACCCATGATGACATGAGGCATCTTCCCGAAACACTGAAGCACATCGATCCTTCCGTAAAAACTTCAACTTCGATGCCTTCAACACTGCCCGCAATTTTAAGTTCGTCCAGTGTGAGTTCCCTTGCCATGACGACACGCTCCGCCCCGATTTTTTTGGCAAACTCCAGGCCAAGACTAGAAGTAACCGCATTTTGTGTAGAAAGATGAATGCTTGTTTTTTTGAAAAATTTATTGATAATGCTTATGAGTGCAAAATCCTTTATGATTACCGCATCCGCACCCAATTCCTCGATTGTCAGTAAAAGTTCTGCCGCTTCCTTTAACTCATTAGATTTTAAATCGATGTTCAGGGTAATGTAAACTTTTTTCCCCGAAGAATGCGCATAAGACAGGGCTTTTTTAAGGTCATGAATGGTAAAATTTTCAGCCGGCCTTCTCGCATTGAATTTTTTAAATCCAAGATAAACAGAGTTACACCCGGCGCTGATGCAGGCAAAAAAATTATTGATCCCGCCGGCCGGCGCCATTAATTCGATGTTCATTTCAGGCCTTGTGATCTTCGGAAATTTCCTTGAGGTAGATGAATGTTCTGACAAGCGTCATTATATAGTAGAGAAAGAAAAATGCAATTGTCAAAAACAGGGGAATAAACAAAAGGAAAAATTTCAGCGTGGGCTGCCAGAAATCATAAGCTATGAATCCGCAGACCTTGAGAGATGTATAGGTATAAAAAGGCACGGAAAATCCGAAAAATATTATAACTGCTATGTGCTCCCATTTTTTTGCAAGCTCGTGATTCTGGAAATATCTCGTGCCGCTTTCCATAAGCTTGGCAATCAAAAAAAGCATGACCGACATTACAAACGGGGTATACTGGAAAATATTGTTGCGAAACCAGTCGTACCTCAGCAGGAAAAACTCAAGGATATTAATGATTAAAATGATTGTATTCAGTGCAATAGCCAGGTATGAATAGGGAAAAGGATATACCCTGTGAATGATAAGTATGCCAATCATTATTAAAATTGTGCCGACTATTTCCAGACCATAAATATTGAAAAAATTATACTTGTCAAGTATTAAAAATGTAAAATATTTGATTTTTATTATCCAGAAAAAAGTGCCTATCAGGATCTGCCTTAATGACTGGATCCGCTCTTTTGTTTGATGTTTTTCCAGAAAAGTACTCCTCATTT
>JBJKSS010000058.1:0-3296 GCA_046703745.1 Spirochaetota bacterium | reverse complement strand
GGCCAATTCTATCAAGGTGTTAAAGTATTTTTCTTCATAAGTACCCTTTTCCCTGAAGCCGAGACAGGTCAACATGATTTTTTCGTCCAAAACGTCACCGGACAAATAAATTATTTTTTTTATCCTTATATTTTGAGAATAGGCGGTAAAGCATAAAATCGGCAAAATTAATAATAAAATCTTTTTCATAAGTAATCCAGATCAAAATCTGCCTGATAAAAGCAACTGCCATGCCAATTTAAATTGATGAATTTGAATAAATTTCCAGGTGAAACTGTCATTAATTTTGTTATACTTGTAATAAAAAATGTTACAATGTAATGAATTATGTTACACAAACACCGGGAGAACTGGTAAATTTAAATGAATATCTCTGGCACAATACATGCTAATAAATTAATGAAAAAACGGGTAGCAGCAAGTCGCGACTCGCTGCTACCCGTTCCCAAATTATCGAAGGAGAAATTCTCGATGTTCAATTTATTGATAGAAGGCGGGCTTTTGGGGGCAGCAACCGGCGCCTCATGTGCTGCATTCTGCCTTCCTGTTCTAATCGGCGTTACTGTCCGGGATATGAACAAATCTGCCGGAATTAAAAACACGCTCCTTTTCATAGGTGGAAGGTTCATAATCTATTCATCAGTTGCTGTATTCTTTTCATTAATAGGCCATGCATTCAGGGATGATGTGTTTATTCGTAATGGTTTGATGGCAGTGATCGGGGTCTTTCTCATTATATGGGGCATAAGGGGATTCATAAATTCCGACAAGGCAGGGGCATGCAAGGCGGCGAGGTACCCAAAGCTCATTCCCTTCCTCATGGGAATAATGACAGGCCTTGCCCCTTGTCCTCCATTTATTGCGGGAATAACGAGGGTTTTGTACATAGGCAACCTCACCGGAGGAATAATTTATTTCATGGGATTTTTCATTATAACTTCGTTTTTTCTGCTTCCGGCAGCACTTCTGGAACTATCCAGGTTCAAGACCGGCTTGAAAATCGCATCATCGGTAATATCCGTTGCCGCGGGAGTTTTCATGATAACGGCCGGGGTTTATACAATTGTCATGAATGTGGGGTAAGCCATGAGCATTTATTTTATAGCAGCAGGAGCCTTTTGCATTGGAATAGTTGCGGTATGCCTTTCGGTAATTTTTGTTTTCGGCTACGAAATCAGGGCTACAAGGTATCACGGGATTTTCTGGTGCTCGATACTGCTTTACATGGTATGCCAGCTTTTATATTATATGAACCTTGTACCTGTATATTTTGTTCACACCAACCTTTTAATACCGGTATTCTATATATTTTTTTTGTGCGTTTTCCATTACGACCGGTTTAAAAAAATTTTCCTGCTTTTTTTGTTTCTCCCTGTTGTTGTTTTTATAATCATACAGGCTACTGACTATTACATAATTACCGCAATCTACCATTTTGCAATCTGGACAATTGTCGTATTCATATCCGTAGTATTTCTAAGAAAGAATGAAGATGATAAAAAAAATTTTCTTAATAATGCCGGCATGATCCTGATAATATTCATATCAGTAGCACCGTTTATAATATTATCATTCATACTGTTCTTTGTATTCAAAAAAAGTCTTTTCGATTTCATAATGTTCCCCAATCTGGCAATTGCAATAATAATTGAAATGTTTTTTATCCACAGGAGCAGCCTGGTAATATTGAATTACAGTTACTATGAAAACCTCGAGATGCTAAAAAGACAGTCGACTTATGAAAAAAAAAGCATCATAGAAAAACTTTCATCTGCATTGATCCATGAGATAAAAAATCCGTTGTCAGGCATTCAATCTCTTGCACAGCAGATAACTTCAAAGAAAGATACGATTTCCATGGACAAGGTTGCGATGTATTCATCACTGATAATCGACGAAACGCGCCGGATCAGGGAGATGACGAATTCATACCTCCAGACCTTCAAGAAAAATATCAATGAAGACTTTGGAGAGATAAACCTTGAAGAAGAAATAAAACCGGTCTTAAAATTAATTGAGAACACGATCAAGGACAACGAAGTAGCCATAGCCGCAATTTTCAACGGCCCTGCGAATGCCGTTTTCAATGCAGGGAATTTCAGACAGATCATGCTCAACCTTATCTACAACAGCATTGAGGCAAATGCCAGCAGTATCATGCTGGAATTCAACAACATGAACGGTCATATTGAAATAAACATCAGGGACAACGGTGACGGAATAAACGAAGCGTTCAGGGAAAGAATATTCGACACGTTTTTCTCAACAAAAAATGAAGGCACAGGCATCGGATTGTCGATTTGCAAGGAGATACTCAACAACCACGAGGGAAACATCGAGCTTGTAAGGGCCGAAAAGGGACAAACGGAATTACGGGTTTTGTAAAATAAAAAATCAGCCAAAAACAAATAAAACGGAGAGGCAAAATGAACATCCTTGTTGTGGATGATGAAAAGATAATAAGGGTTTCGTTGACAGAACTTCTGACAGACGAAGGCTACAAGGTATTCACCGCTGCAAACGGCGCCGAAGCATTCGAAATCCTGCAGAATGAAAGGGTGCATGCGGCCATCATCGATTACCAGATGCCCGGCATGAACGGCCTTGAAATCCTGGCCAGAATAAAAAATGAATTTCC
The DNA here is from genome assembly GCA_046703745.1 of Spirochaetota bacterium. Taxonomy (GTDB): domain Bacteria; phylum Spirochaetota; class GWE2-31-10; order GWE2-31-10; family JAFGQB01; genus CAZHHK01. The sequence continues at coordinate 658 of JBJKSS010000058.1, read as the reverse complement.
TTCTGTCGAAGTGATTATGATAACGGCATTCGGCAGTGAAAACATAGCTATAAGCGCCATAAAAAACGGGGCGTTCGACTACATTGCAAAACCCTTCAACAACGATGAACTTTTAAACCGTGTGAGGCACATTGAAAAAATAACATGCAGGGATGATTCTGCCGTTGATGACTGTCTTTTCCTGTCACCGGCCATGGTAAAAATAGTTGAAACCGTCAAATCGATTGCCCACGCCGATGTGCCAGTATTAATCACCGGAGAATCCGGCACAGGCAAGGAAATAATAGCGCGGCTCGTGCATCGGCATTCCGGCAGGAAGGGCAAATTCGTGGGGGTCAACTGCTCTGCAATACCGCAGACCCTCATAGAAAGCGAGCTTTTCGGTGCGGTCAAGGGCTCCTATACCGGTGCGTTATCCGACAGGCCGGGTCTCTTCATGGAAGCTGATGGCGGCACGCTTTTTCTTGACGAAATAGGCGACATGATGTACGAAATGCAATCCAAGCTCCTTAGAACGATACAGGAAGGAGTCGTTATGCCTGTCGGAGGAAGGGAAAGCAAAAAAATTGATGTGAGGATCGTAGCCGCGACAAACAGAAATATCGAGGAAGATATAAAAAACGGTAAGTTCAGGGAAGACCTTTTTTACAGAATATAT
>JBJKSS010000057.1:0-4536 GCA_046703745.1 Spirochaetota bacterium | reverse complement strand
GACCCTGCCCGTACAATATGCTGAAGTTGATGGTTTTCCCGGTTGTTCTTTCTTCTTTTGTAATGTCGCCCGGATCCCTGTTGTAGATATAACCTGCCGTTATGGTATGAATGTCTTCGCCATTTTTGAATGCCCTGCACAAATTTTCGTCACCCGAGAGCTCTGCGAGCAGGAATAATTCTATCTGCGAATAATCCGCGCTTACAAGAAGGTTCCCTTTTTGCGGTATGAATGCCGTCCTGATTTTCCTGCCTATATCGGTTTTAACGGGGATGTTTTGAAGGTTCGGATTTTTGCTTGAGAGCCGCCCGGTCTGCGTGCCGGTCTGCATGTAGGTCGTGTGGATCTTGCCGGATTTGCTGTTTAACATCCCGGGCAGGGAGTCAGAGTAGGTCGATTTTATTTTTGTAAGCGTCCTGTATTCAAGGAGCAGGCCTGCAAGCGGATGAAGGTATGACAATTTGTTCAGTACTTCCACATCGGTCGAGGGGCCGGTTTTCGTCTTTTTGATAACAGGAAGCTGCAGCCTGTCGAAGAGAATTTCCGCAAGCTGTTTCGGTGAGTTGGGGTTAAACTCCGTCCCCGCCATTTCCGTTTTTTGATCGTAAATCCCGTTTATTTCATTGTCGAGCAGTTTTGACAGTCCGGTGAGGTATTTTTCATCAACCGAGACGCCGTAATATTCCATGTCGATCAGGACACGCAAAAGATGCATTTCAATGTTGTAGAATAAATCCGCGGTTTTTTTGTTTTCGCCTATTTTTCTCTTTAGCACACTGTAAAGGCCGTATGTTACGCTTGCATCCTGTGCAGAATAATCCGTCAGCGCCTTGAAATCTGCATCGAGCAGGGTGTCCTTCTTCGTGTTTTTTACCAGGTCCTCGTAATGCACGGTTTTAATGCCGAGGTATTTTACCGCAAGGTCATCCATGCTAAGGATGTTAAGCGAAGCGTCGAGACAGTATTCAGCGAGCATTGTGTCGAATAACTCGCCGTTTGTTTCGATGCCGGCGGCCTTGAGGAATTTTATGTCGAATTTCAGGTTGTGCCCGATTTTCATGACAGCGGTGTCTTCAAAAAGGGGCTTTAACTGCGATTTGAGCACGTCTATATAATCGTCGTTTATCTTTACGCCGGATTTTTCCTGTTGTGTTGAACTTATGGCAAAAGGAACGACGCAGGTTTTGCTTCCGCAGGACAGGCTCATGCAGATTATCCTGTCATTCAGAAAATCAAACCCGGTTGTTTCAAGATCGAAGCAAAATTCGCCGGCTTTCCTGATACCTGCTATCATTTCTTCCAATTGATCTGCGCCGGTTATGACGCTGTATTTGCCGTTATGCGCCGGTTTATCCGGGGTTTCTTTTTCCTTTTTGCCGTTTTCGCCGGCCATATCGAAAATGGTCCTTTCGCGGGAAAATGTGCCGTTGTATTCGTTTATTCCGTCTATGATGGATTTGAGGCCGTGGTATTCAAGAATTGAGGTTGATCCTTCGAGATTGAGCGGTTTGCTTTTGTAATCCTCCCAGTCGAAATCGTAGGGAATATCCTTCCTGATCTGCGCAAGGGTTTTGCTTAAAAATGCATTTTCCCTGCCGTTGATGAGTTTTTCCCTGGTTCCGGCGGGGGACACGGCTTCTATATTTTTATAAATTTCCTCTATGGTTCCATATTTGCCGAGCAGGCCGGCCGCACTTTTCGGGCCGATCCCCCTGACGCCGGGGATATTGTCCGAAGCATCACCGGTTAATGCAAGGTAGTCGACAACCTGCTTCGGTTTAATGCCCATTTCATTTATGATTTTGTTTTCATCGATTACGATTATTTCGTTGGAATATTTGTCGGTGTTGGTGATCAGCACCCTGTCATTCACAAGCTGCCTCAAATCCTTGTCCGAAGTGAAGATCAGGACTTCATTCCCGGGCTGCCTGGTGAACTCTTCGGTAATCGTGCCTATAATATCGTCGGCTTCATAGCCCGTTATATATAGGTTGGGGATTTTCAGTTTGTGAATAAGGTCGATGATTTTGACAATCTGGGTCTGAAGGTCTTCCGGAACCGGTGGACGGTTTTCCTTGTATGCCGGGTAAATATCGTTCCTGAAGCATTTGCCTTCACCTTCGAGTGCTATTAGGTAATAATCCGGATTTTCCTTCTTCAATATTGCAAGGATGCTTTTGAAAAAACCGAATATCGATGAAGTATTTTCACCGTGTATGTTGGTGAGCGGGCGGTTTATGAATGCATAGTACGACTTGAAAATAAAACTGAATCCGTCGATCAGCAGGATTTTTTTCATCCAGTGACATCCAGCATTTTCGAGTCGACGGTACCGTAAATTGCACGCGAGAGTTTTTTCTTTGCAATTCCGGTGAGGTCCGTGTCGATGCTTACAAGGATGGTTTCCAGTTTTTCCCTGTTTTCGTTTGTTCTTGTCACAACCTTTTTTGCGAGCCCATCGATGCTTGATTTAAGCTTCAAGATATTTTCATCTCCGTCGTGCGAAGTGTTGACATACACGATCTCCAGCGGAGTGATTATTTTTCTGAAACCTTCAAGCTCTTTCACTATGTTGTTTTCGAGTTCGATATGCGAGATAAGTTTGTCGGCATCACCGTAGGTAAGATGATTATCGGCATCTTCATCGTCCAGAACCGTCAAATATTCTTCAAGCTTCTGTTTGTGAGTCATCAGCTTTTTTCTGATTGTTTTTGCTATTTGTTTAGGTTGCAATGTTTATTCCCCCCCTGTTTTGAGAATCCATTACGCTGGTTTTCTTATTGGCTTCTTCCCATGCCTCACGAAGGTCCGTAAGATGTTTTTTGACTTCAAGGAGCGGAGCCTTGTCTTTTTTGATATTCGCCGTGGTGAGCTGCTTGCTAATATACATGTATATCGAGAATAGCTGCTGGGATATTTCACCGGCATCCATATTCAGGGAAGTTATGAGTTCGGTCATAATATCCTGAGCCTTGAGTATATTGTTATGTGTGGATTCAATCTCTTTTTTATCCATATACTCAATCGCCTTGTTGATGAATTTCACGGCGCCGTCATAAAGCATGATTATTAATTTGCCCTGACTTGCGGTATTGACCTGTGTTTCCATATACTTTTGAGAAACATTATTTACAGCCATATCAACCCTCCAAAAAAAACCTGATATTAATTAATATATTCGGTTTTTTATAAAAATCCTTTATATGAATTATTCATAAAAATATTGCAACATCAATAATGATTATAAATCAAAACTTCCGAATTATGAACAGGAATTTAACGATTTTAAAATATTTTATGCCAAAATGCACATTTTATTCCTGGCCGGAATTTTGAACCTTTTTTTCCATAAAGCATACGGTGAAGGGGTGCTGCGGGAATTTTTTCAGGGATATTTCGGTAAACCCGTAAGCCGTGTACCATTTTTTTAAAACTTCATTTTCATTGATGATGCCGATCGATATCTTTTTGCCTCCTGTTTTCCCGACATGGCTAAAAGCATGGTCGATAAGCATTTTGCCATAGCCGTAGTGCCTGTATTCGGGCAGGACGGAGAGCTTATCAAGATAATATACATCGCCGTCGCCTTTTTCAACAGTGATGAATCCGGCAAGTCTTTCTGCAACAAACAACCCGAAAAAAGGCAAATTTTTGTTTTTCATCTCCAGTAATTTTTCAATATCCATGAATGCCGGATGCGACGGAGAATTGTCGGCCGTCAGGTTCAGTTCACCGGCAACCGTTGAAAATGATTTTTTGATTACATCCAGGCAGTCGTGCATCCTGTTGTCTTCGCAGATTTCCCTTATTGAAGGGTTTTCAAGGTAATAATCCAGTATTTTTTTTGCAAACCTCGAGGCAACTGTTGCCGGGCCGCCTCCCATTTCGATGCCTACTTCAATGGCTTCTATAATCCGGTTTACCGACGCACCGGCATTAATTGCCTGTCTTGTGTGCCATTCCATGCATGATTCGCAATTAATTACTATGGAAATACCGAGCGCAATTAATTCCTTGCTCATCCTGTCCAGATTCCCATCGCTGAATGTTTTCTGTTCAAGCTCGGTAAATGCCCTGTAAACACCGGAGTTTTTTGAAAAATAATCGTGTGAAATTTTCCTGTCATGTATGATTTTTTCGATCTTGTCCCTGTCTGCCTGTTCCATAATTTTTACCTCTGTCAATAATTTTCAAGAAACCAGTCTATCAGTTTCCTTGCGATGCTGATGGACGAAGGAATTTCCGGCATCTCATCCCGGGAAAACCACCGGGCATCAACGAGTTCCTTCTGATCAACGATTAATTCGCCGCTGTCGTATTCCGCAGTAAAGCCTATCATCAGTGAATCTGGGAACGGCCAGGGCTGGCTGCCGAAATATTTGAGGTTTTTAACTTTTATTCCGGCTTCTTCCATGATCTCCCTTGCCGCGCATTCCTCGATTGATTCTCCCGGCTCGACGAATCCGGCAAGAACACTGTAAAAACTGTGGGCAAACCTTTTTGATGTTGCCAGAAGTATCTTGTTGTCCTTTATTA
>JBJKSS010000056.1:0-5821 GCA_046703745.1 Spirochaetota bacterium | reverse complement strand
GTTAAGCACTTCGCCGAGTTTTTTTAGCACCTTGTCACCGGCCAGATGGCCGTAGTTGTCATTAATCTGTTTGAAATGATCTATATCGAGCATCATGCAGGTAAAACGGCCATAGTGGTCAAGGAAGGTTCCGTTCGGCACGCTCTCCACTTCCTTTTCGAATTCTTTTGTGAATTCCTCCGGCAGGGGAATGTCATCCGGCCTGTTGATTTTCTCAAGGCGCCAGATGTTTCTCAAGGCTCTTGATTTTTCCCTCTCCATTGCCTCGAAGAATGCACGGCGGTTCAATACATTCGTAAGAATGTCGATCTTGCTTAATTTTTCAAGTTCACTGTATAATGTTTCGATTTCCTTTTTCTGGTTCGTGATCAGCACGGAATCCACAATTGTCTGGAAAGAATGAATGATGTAATTTTCGAGCCTTTTGTTATTCTGCATATACTGGAAAACAAGTCTGAAAAAACATGAGAGGTTCATGTTTTCATCGGCCCCAGGCAGCTGGTGAAAAAAATTTTCATCGTTTTTCAACTCTTCAATTTTTATACCGGAATATTCATCTTTTGACATGAATAGAGTATGCGGATTGACTATATCAAGCTTTTCCTTGAAAACGGTTTTCAAACAGATTTTGGTATCATAATTATATACGCTTGTATTGATTACAATAAGTATTTCGGCCTTGTCAGGCTCCTTGATGGATTCAAGGAACCTGGGAAAATTATCCAGATCGGCAATTATAAAAGCGGTATCCTGCAAGTCAATAAGAATTTTATCGATATATTTTTCAAGATCATCCCTGATAATCAAGATTGTGTTCAATTATTTATTGCCTTTATGTTCAAGATAATAAACTTATATCAATAATTTTTTTAAAAATCAAATTTATTTTTGAAAAAATCTTTTGTTCGTGTGTCCTTTAAGAATACGATCGGCCTTTGTCATTACAAATGATGACATGACATATTCAAATACTTTGATTATTATAAATTCTGATGCGGTTGAATGCGCAGGGGCAAGCTGCGGTTTACTTGGTGTAATAAAATTTCTAAGGGAGGTTCAGGAAATGGAAAAGAATTTTTTTACATCCTCATTATTCAGAATTCCTTTTTTAATAATAATAATTAATTTTATTTTGGCATTAAATTGCCGGCAGCCGGTAACAAAAACCGGCTCCGTAAGCTCTTCAAGCGCTTCGAGCTCAGCCGGGCCGACGGTTCCATTAAAAATTCCGGACAACACTTTCATCAAGACTACCAGGTTATACTGGTCAGAGAATGGCAAAATTTATTCTTCTGATATTGACAATTATTCTAACAAAAGGACAGTTATAGACAATCCGGATTATAATCCGGTTTATATAGCAGTCGACTCCATAAATAAAAAATTATACTGGGCTGACAGCAAAAAATTACAGATATGCTCTTCCAATCTTGATGGAACAAATATTAACGCTGTAACTTCGCAGCAATTTGCCGGCTTAAAAGATGTCTGTCTTGATGAAGACGGAGGCAAATTGTATTTTACGGTTAATTCTTCAATCATGAGAATCAATACCAGCGGGTCGGGCATTGAAACTTTCATCGACAGACCTTCGGCTGATGTCATAAGTCTGGCTTTTGATTCGGGAAACGGGATATTATACTGGCTGGAAAACAACAATGTTGCCAGTTTTATTTACCGGATCGGCATGAATGGCGATGAACCTGAAATGTTTTTATCAGGTATATGGCCGTGTTTTCTTGCATCGAAAATAGCCGGGAACAAAATTTATTTCGTACAAAATATCGGCGGTCTGGAAATCACAAGAGCCGATATAGACAATAAAATTTGCGAAAACCTGTATTGGTCACCAAGCGTGTTTTCTCTCGAAGTAGATCCTTATAATAATAAAATGTATTTTAATTCTAGTGATTTTTTAAATTTGTGTCAGTCTGACATAAATGGTACTGGAATTTTGTCCATAAGTGATGATATAAATAGTTTTTCAAATGACATTGCGCTTGAATATGACGATGCAATAGATGATTTTAATTCCATTTTTGTGTTGAATGATGAAGGGGAACTTCCTGATGACGGGATAGTATCGGCATACGGCTGTGTCACGGATGGATCAGGGAACAAAGGCGTTGTACTGCAAAGTATGTTGGCAGGTGCCGACACAAATTACCTTGTACTAATGGAAGATGCTTTTGGAACTCCGGGTAGTTATGGCAGAAACTGTCAGGGGTATTCATACGTGCAGATAGATTTTAATGCTCCCCGCAGTGGTACGCTTAAATTCGATTATTATCATAAAGGATATAATCCTGGGCCCGCACCGGCATATACTTTGGCATTCTGGGAAAATTTTACAGGTGACCTTGCAACGGCAGACAACAGCACCGCAACATGGAACAATAATGCATATACCAATGGAAAATTTCAGACATGCAGCATTCCATTGACAAAGGGTGAGCACAAACTGACGTGGAGGGTTAAAAAGGATTCCTCAGGCAAGTACGAAGATTCAATTTATTTAGACAACAAATTTTTTGATAAATAGGGATCAAGACTGTTTGCACAAAAATTCCGAATGTTCGGGTCTTCTTATTGCACTTGAAATTTAAAATTAAACCAGCTGCTAATTCACTTCCATGCTGTTGACCTTTACGCCTTTCATTGACTTCAAATCTTTTTCCAGGGATCTCACTACTTTTTTATCGGCCTTCAACAGAAGGATAATCAAGCCGTCTTCGGCGCAGACATTTTCGATTTCATGGAGCCCGAGCCGCATCTTTATGGCACATCCGTGTTTGGTTAAAATGTCCTGGAATTTAGCCGCTTCGTCACTTCTTTTATCCAGAATAACAGACATCAAATTGTACTTTTGCATCATTTTCCTCCTTTTACTTTATTGAATTATATAAATAAAGAAATGGCCGGTCAAGTTCAATGAAACATTTTTATGAAATTAATATTTTTCATGTCAATTATCAATGATTAATCACTCAGACTAAAGTTCCTGCATGATCTTTTTGGCGATCATCAGGTTGTTGAAGCTGGCATTGTCCCCGCCCGCATCGGGGTGATATTTTTTTGAAAGGATGCGAAACTGCGATTTGATCCTGTCATCGTTGTGCTTGGCAATGTCCAGATGCAGAATAAAAAGGGCGACAAGCTTTTCACCGTATTTTTTGTCAACCCAGTTGTAATAATGATTGAAAAATCTGATGAATTCAAAAAAAAAATTTATCCACCGGTTCCTGTCGTACCCCTTGAATTCTTCGGCCCGCTTTTTTGAACGGGGTAAAAAGAATTTGTTCCAGACAGGTGTAAGTTGCCTGACATTCACATTTTTTTCATACTTGATGAAATACTTAAGGTATGTCATGACATCGTCATCAAGAGCGTTCATGACTTTCCTGATATAATCTGCCTTTTCCCGTTTGTTCTTCAGATTTTTATTGAGGTATTCGGACTTGATCTTGAGGAACACGGGGAAAAAAGGATTCTTCGGTATCCTGAAGAATCTGAAATAATCGTCGAGTTTGTTCGAAGATATCCTGCAGTTATTCAGGATTATGTAAGCTTTTCTCGGCAGTCTCAGTTTTTTCAAAACATCACTGGCATTATAATAGCTTATAAGCAGGTTAAAATCTCGGTGATTTTTAAACCAGTTTGATTGTTTTGAGACGAGATAATTAATTGAAATTGTTTTCCCGTGAGCCATTTTGATTCTTTAAAAAAAAAGCTATCAGCTTTAAGACTGATAGCTAAAAATATGACAGTTAAATTGTTATTCGGCTTTTGGTTTGTATTTACTTTTTACAGCATTGATGAAAGCCGTCATTTTTGCATCAACGCTTTTTTTGATGCCGGCAGCGGTCAAGATGTCCTTGTGCCCCTTGTTGAGCCAGCTGTAAAGCTCGCTTGCAGCATTGGCAACGCTTTTGGAAGCATGGGATATTTTAACGATTTGCCTGAAATCATCCCTTGAGAAAAATTTTCTCGCTGTTCCGATTTGAACGACAAAACTTGTCATTTTGGCATCAGGTGTAATGGTAACGGATGCGGTTTTTGAGCTCTCCACTTCAGTCTTGCTTTTTTTATATTTATTTGCTTCCTCGATCAACAGGGAGAGCCCCTTGTCATCGATATCCTTGATCAATTTTAATAACTCATCCTTCAATTTTGCATTGGACCCAGCTTTTGTTGTAGTCTTTTTAGCCATAATTTTATCCTTTTTTAAAGTTATTTTTGTTTAAATTATACATTTTTCTAAAAAAAATATCAAGTTTTTTGGTTTATAAAAAAATTCAGTAATAAAAATACTCAGGTATCTGTCGTAAAAAGCCTTTCATAAATACGGAAATATCTTCAGAATGCCCTGTGTGGAATGCTTTTATTGATTTTTATTAAACTATTTAAAGTATTTGTAGAATTTAATAATTGTTTTAGCATCATAATTAAAGATTAATTCTTAAAAAGATTACCCCCATATCCTTATATTTAAATTCAAATCGTCAACAAGACTTACGGCAAGCTGCAGATCTTCAAAATATTCCCGTATTATGGCGAAATCAAGCAGCGTTTTGAAAATTTTGGGTTCAAAAAGATTCTTGATATATGAGATTGCAACATAAATCCTGTTGTTCCTGAATGATATGTAAATTTCTTTGCCTGATTTATTTTTGTAATCGGTTATTCTTTTCATAAGACTGGTCGAAAGGACATACCTGGCCTCTATCTGGTCGCTTGAATAAACCACAAATAATTTTTCGAAATCAATATCTTCCATTTTAACAAGCTCGCCCCTGCCCTTGTTCCACGACTGAAACAAATTCCCGAGCAAATTCCCGAATGCCCTTTGTGCAATATCCGGCAGGACATAAGTTTCGCCCCTGAAATTTTTGTTGAAATTAGCCGTAAAAAATAATCCCTTGAAAATCGTATGATACTGGGTCTGGGTTGAGCCCGACGATGATCTGGTTTGGGTCCTATACTCGCTGTGTATCTCGGAAAACGAAAGCTCTGTCCCCCCGATTTTACCCGAGACATAATCGTCACCCGTGTATCTGTCCGGCCTGTGCCTGAACAGATTGCTGTCCATATAATTTTCCATGGGAATGCATTGTGCGGGCAGATAGTCAAGGTTGGGATCGATGAATTTGATTATTTTCCTGATAACCAGGGCCTTGAAGTCCGAAACATAACCTTTGGTTATCCGGGAATGAACGAACGGAAAACCGAATGTAACAGGTATGAATAAAATCAACGCAAAAAATTGAATGTAAAAAAACAGAATAAACGAGATTATTACACCAGCGGCACCGGTCAGGTACAATGATACAACCCTTGATGCAATTTTTTTCCTCTCGCTTTCAAGCCTTGTCAGATCTCCGGTCAGGGTTGCATCGTAAAATGTTTTTAATTCTTCAATGGTTTTGATCATGATTTAAAAAGCTCCCCCACATTGACATTTTTTCTTTCTGCTTCTTCAATTTGGAAGACCTTTTTGGGCCTATATCCCATCAGCCCCGCAAAAATATTTGAGGGGAACATTTCAACTGCATTGTTGTAATCCGTCACAGCAGCATTGTAAGCCCGTCGTGCCGCTGATATCTGCTCTTCAACTTCGGTCAACGTGGACTGAAGCTGGATGAAATTCTGGTTTGCCTTGAGGTCGGGATAATTTTCAACCGCAACCATTATGCTGCCCAGTATTTTACCGATTTGGCTGCCGTAATCGATTTTTTCCTCGTCTGAAATATCGGGTTTTACAGCCTTTGCCCTCATGTCCGTTATTTTTGTAAGTGTATCCTTTTCGTAATTCATATAGGTT
>JBJKSS010000055.1:0-3227 GCA_046703745.1 Spirochaetota bacterium | reverse complement strand
ATTATATATGTCGCCTGTTTCGATGATATAATACCAGCCGTAAATTTTCTTCCGGTTGTTTTTGAATTTTTACGCAATGAACGGATAACTTAAAAGATGCTTCATTTGCTCCACAATGTTAATCTGTTCGGCGAGCCATTCTCTTGAAAGGGTGTCGCTGCCGGCAGCCTGTTTTCCGGCCTTTTCCCTGACACCCGATGCAAGCTCGAGCCACTTTTTCGTGTGCGGAATGCTTTCAAAATTTTTTTCAGGCATAAACAACGATGCGCATCCCCCGCAGTTAGAATGGCCGCACACAACGATGTTTTCGACATTGAGCACAAGCACGGCATATTCGATGGCAGCGGTTGTGGAGAGGTATTCTTCTGCCTGCCTGTAAACAGGAACAACATTGGCGATGTTTCTCACTACGAATAATTCTCCCGGAAGAGTGCTGGTAATCAGGCTGGGCACGAGCCTCGAATCCGAACACCCGATGAAGAGCGTATGTGGCCTCTGCCTCCTGCCGATATTTTCAAAATGCTTCCTGTATTTTTCGAAATCATTTTTTTTGAAATCAATTATGCCGTCCAGTAATTTTTGCATTTGATTATCCTCCAAAAGGCCGGAAACAAGGGGTTGACTTGTGCCGAGCACAGCGAGGTGAACCCCTTGTTTCCATGTATGCTAAGTGTTATTTCTGCATTAAATTAGCATAAAACACTATATCATTGCAAAGCTCCTGATACCCCGTATATATTTAAAAACGTTTTTAAGCATCTTTATAATAGAATTATTTTTTAAAAAAATCAACAATAATTAAATATAGCTTAATTTATTAAGCTATATTTAATTAAACTATTGACAATAAAAAGAAAATATTTTATTGATAAAACAATTACAGAAAACAATTTTTAGGAGCATATAATGAACGGCTGTCATTTCGGAAGATTTTTTCAGGTAACGGTTGCCGGCGGATCATACCAGGAAGGTTTGACGGCAATGCTTCAGGGAGTACCTCCTGCATTACACATAACCGAGAGGGAAATTTACGGCGATCTTTTGTTGAGGAAACCCGGTGCGGACGAGCTGTCCTCCCCGAGAAAAGAGCCCGACCTTCCCGTTGTTTTTACCGGCATTAATTCCAGCGATACGATCGAAGGCGCAAATAACAAAAATCATACGAACGGCACGCCCTTAACCATACTGATCCCGAACCTGGACAGGCACAACATTCATGTGAAACAATACCAGGACACAAACAGGACGCCCAGACCCGGGCATGCATCTTATGCTTCATTCATAAAATACGGACCGGATGACGATTCTATCGGAGCCGGAATATTCAGCGGCAGATATACTTCGACAATTGTCGCAGCAGGATATATAGCAAAAAGGATCCTGCAAAAATGCGGGATCAATGTTTTTTCCTATATAAAGGAACTTGCGGGCGTAAAATACGAAGGCGAAGATGCTGCCCTTGCAAAGGAAAAAACCGATTCCTACAAAAAAATGAGATGCGACCATGATCCTTTCTACCAGGAAATTTATGTCAAGGGAAGGATCAATGAAGACATGAGGTTCCTTCAAAAAATGGTGATATTCGCACAGATAGAAAACGAAATCGATGCAATAAGGGACAAGGCGCCGAAATTCGTCAAGGAAGACATAATAAAAAAATACGGCATTCATCCGGTAGTTAACTGCCCGGACATCGACACTGCTGAGAGAATGAACGAGGCCGTGAATAAAATTACCGCAACAGGTGATTCTTCGGGAGGTATTGTGGAAGTCGTTGCAACAGGCGTGCCCGCGGGCCTCGGCGAACCGGTGTTTCATAAACTGGATGCTGACCTCGGCACAATGCTCGGCATCGGCGCGGTAAAGGCGGTTGAAGTTGGTGCAGGATTTAAAGTAAAAGACATGACCGGTATTCAATCCAATGACCAGATCAGGTCAAAAAACGGCAAGGTTTATTTTGAATCAAACCAGGCAGGCGGCATCACAGGCGGTCTTGCCACGGGACAGCCGATTGTCATAAGGCTCGCTGTAAAACCCACGCCGACAATTGCAAAAAAACAGGTTACAATCGACAAATACACAAAGGAAAACAAGGAGTTATCCGCAATAACAAGAAGGGATCCGACAATTGTCGCCCGCATCTGGCCGGTTGCGGAAAACTACGCTTCCATGATACTTCTCGATAATCTTTTCATGCATTACGGCTACCAGAGGATGAGAGAAATCATAGAGTCCTGACCTTAATTTTGGAGACAGAATGAATTTAAACGATTTTCTTGAAAAAATTGAAATTACCGAAGACTTAAAAGACATACTGGTCAACTGCAAAAAACTGACAATTGTCTCGAGGGTCAGCGAGCTTGCCGAACTTTCCGTCCGGGATGAAAAAAACGGAAGGCATGAAGTAATCTACGATATCCCCGGCAACGGCCCTGTGACAGAAGCCGTGGTATGCAGGGTTAAAAACGGGATTTCTGCAAATTACCCCGAGCCCTACATGAGAAGACGCGATCCGGACTGCATGATTATCGGTGATGATTATCCGACCGACAAGACAAGATACAGGGACAAATACGGTTCCGACTTTTCGGCGCTGAGGGATGAAACTTTCGAATGGCTTAAAAACCAGGAACTTGTGGTTTTCATTTTCAGCTCGGGCCAGATCGACGTCGGTATTTACTCCATAGTAATCGCCCCGGCAAACGCGGGCTTTTTTGCGCTGAGCCTTGCACTTTTGCAGGGCATACTCAACCCTGAGGAATTAACTTCAAAATTTGAAATCAGATGCGCGGTTTATGTTGCTCCGACTTTCAGGCACACTCATTTTAACGGCAGGCAGATCGTTGTGCACAACAGGTTTGAGAACCTTCATGAAATATTCAGCTACAACCTTTATCCCGGCCCGAGCGCGAAGAAGGGCATTTACGGTGCCCTGATATATTTCGGTGAGAAGGAAGGATGGATAACTGCCCATTCCTCGGTCGTACAGGTTGTGACCCCATACGATAACAAGATCACCATAATGCATGAAGGTGCAAGCGGCGGTGGTAAAAGCGAGATGCTCGAACATCTGCACAGGGAATTCGATGGAAGCCTGCTTTTCGGTGAAAATATTGTAAACGGTGAAAAAAAATATCTCGTCATACCAAGGGGTTGTAATTTAAGGCCCGTCACAGATGACATGACCCTCTGTCACCCCTCCATACAGAAAAAAAACGGCAAGCTTG
>JBJKSS010000054.1:0-4332 GCA_046703745.1 Spirochaetota bacterium | reverse complement strand
AAAGAATGGCATACGCAAGAACGTTATAAATATGTTTCAACAATTTTACTTGTACTGTCCGGATTTTGCTACAATCTGTTTATATCAGGGTCTTTTTTCAAATACCTGGTTAATTATATGCTGCTGGATAAATTATTCTTGAATTCAATAATCTTCATGGGCATAACATCATTGGAATTTACCCGGTATTTTTATTTTAAAAAAATCAGTTTGTTTGCAAAATTCAACAGGATTTTTTGCATTCTGGCAATATCACTGATTTTTATAATTTCAAATTCGGTAGTTGTTATAACCATTTTCAGATATTTTATCATTTATTTTTTCCTGATTATATTTTATTTGGTTTTTACTTCATTCAAGGGAATTATAAAACTGGGAAACAAACGATTGGGAATAGTATTGCTGTTTTCAATAATAGTTTTATCGGTTTCCGGGACAACAGATTTTTTGACGAGCCTGGGATTGATGCATTTACCATTGACGTATAACAAGGTTTTGCCGCTGTTTATATTAATCGGCTCACTTGTAATAATTGCGGATTTTATCAATATCAGTGATACAAACAGGATACTTGCCGGGGAACTTAAGAGCCTCAATGCAACATTAGAGCAAAAAGTCGAAGAGAGGACCGATGAACTTAAGGAGGCGAATGAAAAACTGAAAAGCCTCGACAGGGCGAAAACAGTCTTTTTTGCAAATATATCGCATGAATTTCGCACCCCGCTTACTCTCATTCTAAATCCCGTGAAATCGATAATGGACGGCGTATATGGCAGCATGCTGAAAAACAACAACAGGATATTCAAAACCATGCATAATAACGGCAACAGGCTCCTGAAGCTGATTAATGGGATACTGGACATAACAAAACTGGAAGACGGGAAAATGCAGGTTAGAAAAGAAAAAACCGATCTGGTGAAGCTGCTGGAGCACTGTATAGCCAACGTGGAGTCTGCTGTTGCCCTGAAAGGGCTGACAATAAAATTCCTTCATGAAAAAAAAATATTCCCTGCTTTTGTTGATGAGGGAATGTTCGAAAAAGCCGTGTATAACCTTCTTTCCAATGCATACAAATTTACTTCTTCCGGCGGCATTATAACAGTCGATCTGGTAAATGATGAAGAATATTTTTATATATCGATTGCGGACACAGGGATAGGCATCCCGGATGACAAATTGAGTTTGATATTCGAAAGGTTCGGCCGGATTGAAAATGCTCCGGAAAAAAACTATGAAGGGACAGGCATCGGTCTGGCACTGACAAAAGAACTGGTAGAACTTCATGGAGGGAAAATAGATGTTAAAAGCGAGATTGGAAAAGGCTCCTGTTTTACCATAATCTTTCCCATGGAAAAAACGGATGATGAAAAATGCAAGGGCTATCTTGCCGGACCGGCGCCTGAATTATTGAGTGACTTTGCGGCAAAAAATAATAATAAACCGGAATATCCGTACAATAATGAAAACAAAAATATACTGATCGTTGAAGATAATGATGATATGTCAGAATACCTCGGGCAATTGCTGTCGAATGATTATAATGTCTTTCACGCCGAAAACGGACATGATGCACTGGACACGCTTGATAAAATGCCAAAACAGGATTTGATAATATCCGACATTATGATGCCCGTAATGGACGGCAAAGAGTTGTATAAAAGGCTTAAGGGTAATGAAGATTATTGCAGCATTCCATTCATAATCCTGAGTGCCCGGGTTGACAATGATGAAAAAATTGAAGGATTAAAAGACGGAGCGGTTGATTATATCTGCAAGCCTTTTGACAGGAAAGAGCTTTTGTCGAAAATAAGATCGTTGTTGTCCAGCTATGAGAAACAGAAAAACCGGATAATATCTGCGAAAATAGATTCGGCAGATATGATCAGGGACAAAGATAAAAATGAAGATTACAGATTGAACGATATTTTAAAACGTGCCGGACTGACTGTCAGGGAAGAAGCTGTATTCAAATTGCTGACAGCCGGGCTGGAAAACAGGGAAATAGGTGAAAAGCTCGGTATTTCACCCAATACAGTTTCCAACCACTTACGAAACATATATACCAAATTTGAAGTTCACAGCAGAAGTGAGCTGCTGGGTAAAATCAGAAAGTGAGAGCTTTCCTCGCCTGCCATAGCACTTGTCCTGCTGCCCGGCAGTTCTTAGAATACCAGGACAACGTAACCGCGCTCCGGCAGGCCTTCGTATTCGAAAGTATTGATTATTCTTTTGAGAATGAGGACAGAGCTGTTTTTTTTGTCTGATTGATAATCTCTATCCCTCTGCTTTACAGATAAAAAACTCTTGTGAATTCTTACAATAACTGCTAATAATTACCAGATATAATTAATTCATGGAGATTTTTGTGACCGAAAAAAAACTGCCTTTTACCAGACAACAGATTGAAAAAATCATCAGGGATTATCCCACGCCATTCCACATTTATGACGAAAAGGCAATCAGGGAGAATGCAAGGAGGCTCCTTAAGGCATTCTCATGGATACCTGGCTACAGGGAATACTTTGCGGTCAAGGCTACCCCGAACCCCTACATACTCAAACTTTTAAAAGAGGAAGGCTTCGGTACGGACTGCAGTTCACTCGCAGAGCTGATCCTGTCGGAAAAAACCGGGATCACTGGCGAAAATATAATGTTTTCTTCGAACGAAACTCCTGCTGAAGAATACAAAAAGGCGTGCAAGCTCGGAGCCATAATCAATCTTGACGACATCAGTCACATAGATTTTCTTGAGAAACATGCCGGCATTCCCGAGGTATTGTCATTCAGGTACAACCCCGGCCCGTTGCGCACGGGTAATCCGATAATCGGCGATCCTGTTGAGTCAAAATACGGTTTTACCTACGACCAGATATTCAAGGGAATGAAAATCATAAGGGACAAGGGCGTAAAAAGGTTCGGCCTGCACACATTCATAATTTCCAACGAACTTAACAGGGGTTCATACGTTGAAACAGCAAAAATGATGTTCGAGCTCGCCGCCGAGATAAAGGAAAAACTGGACATAAGACTCGAATTCGTAAATTTAAGCGGCGGGATCGGCATTCCGTACAAGCCGGAGCAGGATGCAGTCGACATCGAGAAGCTTTCCGGAGAAATAAAGGCACATTACGATACAATAGTAGTGCAAAACGGCCTTCACCCGCTGAAAATTTTCACCGAACTGGGCAGAATGATAACAGGCCCTTACGGTTACCTTGTTGCGACTGCAATTCACAAGAAGGATATTTACAAGAAATACGTCGGGCTCGATGCGTGCATGGCAAACCTCATGCGGCCCGCAGTCTACGGCGCCTATCATCACATCACCGTTTTAGGCAAGGAGAATGCACCGGCGGATCATACATACGATGTCGTGGGCTCGCTCTGTGAGAATAACGACAAATTTGCAATAGACAGGAAGCTTCCTGAAATAGAAACAGGCGACATAATTGTGATACATGATGCAGGTGCCCATGGTTTTGCCATGGGGTTTAACTACAACGGCAAATTGAGGTCAAAGGAACTTCTGCTGAAGGAAGACGGCTCTGTTGAATTAATAAGGCGCGCGGAAACCATAGATGATTATTTCGCGACCCTTGACTTCAGCGGTCTTTAAATCTCGCTAAAAATATTATTCATGATTTTTTCAAGATCCTCGATATTGTAGGGCTTTAAAATGGTTTCCCTGAACCCATACTGCCTGAAATCATCAGCCGGCAGATCATCTGAAGATCCAGTGGTTAAGAGGGCAATTATATCGGGGTTGATATCTCTCAGTCTGGTCATTGTATCAAGACCATTCATGCCCCCTCCCTTTATGTTCAGGTCCAGTATCACAGCATCAAAAGGTTTGTTTATATTAAGGGCATTTACATACCTCTCCAGGGCCTCTTCACCATTAAAGGCATTTTCAACATCATACCCGAGATGGGTCAATAATTTGACGCTTACCTTTGATACGATTTCCTCATCTTCCAGCAGAAGTATTTTTTTAAGCTGCGACTTCTTTCTCTCCAGTGTGCCGGAGCCGTAAGCCTTGCCGATACTGTTATCCGAGGATTTGAGATAAATACTGAAAGTGGTTCCCTGCCCCACTTTTGATTCTACATCAATATAACCGTCATGCTGTCTTACTATCGAAAAGCTTGATGAGAGCCCCAGTCCCTTGCCGTTCTCCTTGGTGGTAAAATAGGGATCGAATATTCTCTGGAGGTTTTCCTCCGGAATGCCGTAACCGGTATCAATTATCTTTATCAGGACATATTTACCTGTGTCAACCGGCAGACCGGCAATATCATTGGTATCCACGTTCTGAACGGCTATCCTTATAAC
>JBJKSS010000053.1:0-3063 GCA_046703745.1 Spirochaetota bacterium | reverse complement strand
GGATACGGCATACAGGCTCCTGAAAGGATACTTCGGCTACAGCCGGTGGAAAATAAAAAGGATAACGGGATTCAACGACATTAAAAGTGAAATCATGAAAGGCCATATATTGATAATTCCCGTAAACGGCAGGAAGTTATACAATCCCCATTTTAAAAACGGCGGTCCTGCGAGGCACATGGTTGTTGTCATCGGCTATGATGCAATTTCCGGCAAAATAATTACCAATGATCCGGGATTCGCCACCGGTGCAGGTTATGGATATGATGAATCAATTTTTTTCAATGCAATCAGGGACTACGCCTCTGACGGAGAAAAAAAATTTTATGGAACAAGCAGGATCATGATCGTTGTCTATCCCGGTTTAAAAATGGTTGAAAACAAATAAAACATTAAAATCAGGGAAAACGCGTATTGACAGAAGAATAAAATTATAGTTAATCATTGTAACGATCAAATTCATGTACTTTTAATTGTACGCCATGTTGCACGGCATTTATTGATAATATCTTCAAAAAATATATCACTGAAAATATTTCACAAATTGTTATTTTGGGGGCAGGATATGATACACGAGCCTACCGTTTTCAGGATTTATTGGGCAAAACGAAAATTTATGAAGTAGATATTCAGCCAACGCAAAAAAGAAAGATAGATATTTTGCAAGAAAATAAAATTAAAATTCCAGAGCAAATATATTTTGTAAGTATTAATTTTGAAACTGAAAACCTGGATGAAGTACTATTAAAGGCTGGATTTAATAATAACGCCAAAACATTATATATTTGGGAAGGTGTTACATATTATCTGACAATAGATACAATAAAAAAGACCTTGAATTTTATTCATTCTCATTCTTCAAAAGCAAGTATCGTTTGTTTTGATTATTTGGCTGAAAAAATAGATTCAATGAGCGCTGCCGAGCCGTATCAATTCATTATAGGTAAAGAGGAGCTGAAGATATTGCTTTCTGAATACGGCCTTGAAATTATTGAACATATTGATTCTAAAGAAATGGAGAAAAGATATCTTACATTGAAGGACGGTACTTTAGCCGAAGAATCTTTAACTCATTTCTGTTTTGTGACGGCAATGGTTTCATAATAAAACTTTAACTTGAATGAAATTATTGCACGGCGTGCAACAGCGAGTTTGATGCGGTTTCATTTTCCGAATGATAATCGGGGACACCGTGCCCCACCCAAATTTCCGTAGACGTGATAATTAAAAAATTCTGTTTCAAATAATTTGAAAATTATGATAAGCTTGTTCAATCAATGAAATATTTCAATTTATTGTATTATTTTATAAGCTTTTCAACCGGATTTATCGGCTTATGCATGATGTCATTGCTTTACATAAAATTCAGGACAAAATTCATAAAGTATTATCTGATCTGGCTAACGCTATATACCGGCATACTGATCTTCAACAGTACGAATTTTTTTGTGAGCATTTATATGTTCAAACTGTTCGGCATATATAACGACCTGACTATATTCTTATATTTCATCGCGTTCGGATTCATGATATATACCTGTGCCCTGATGTTCCATCATTTTGCAGGTTTGAAATTTGTACCGTTAAAAAAAACAATTTTCGGTTCGGTCATTTTACTCACTGCCGTACTACCTGCAGTGCCGCATTTTCTCGCGAACGATTTTATATACTTATTCGGATATATGACAATCAGTTTCAGGATATTATTCATTGTGTCCATATCTTTTAATGTTTACATTTTGTTGTTTATTTTAAACAACTATAAAAAAATAACCAGTCTTGAAAAAAGACTGTTCCTGAAATTTGTTTTTATTTTGACCGCTGTTTTCATTCCGCCGTCTTTCCTGGAATATTTTTGGAACAGAGCCCATTACACCAGTGCGATTACTTTTTCAAATCTGAATTATTTTTTAATCAACCTTGTCTCGATTCTCTTTTTTTATAAATACCTTTTCATTAATCCGAAATTCTCCATGAGCCGCAAACTTCCGGAGGCGTTTACTGCCAAATATGACATAACGGACAGGGAAAAGGAAATCATTATAAATTTGCTCACCGGCCTTGTGAATAAGGAAATAGCCGGAGCATTGAACATATCAAACATAACGGTTAAAAACCATATTTACAATATATATCAGAAAACCGGCGCTCAGAACAAGCTTGAGCTGTTGAAGCTCATTGACGATGAAATGCTGGTAAAATAAAATATAAAGCGGGAATTCATGAAATACCTGGTTTTACTCTATTACCTTGCAAGTTATTCGACAGGATTCATCGGAATCAGTTTAACCGCAATATTATTCATGAAATCCAGAACAAAAATCATCGGCGTTTACCTGGCCTGGCTGGTTCTCTATGCGGCATCTTTAACAATCATCAATCTGGAATTTTTCATGCGCACCTTCATGTTTGACAAAACAGTTTTTGGCGGAATTACCCTGGCAATATATTGCACAAGTGCAGGATTGCAGTTTTTTATTTTTTCGATGCTGCTGCATGAAGTTGCAGGCCTGGATTTTACAACAGTAAAAAAAATTATATTCGGATTCCTTGTTTTCTCAGCCGCGGCTTTGGGAATGATCCCGGCCCTGATTAAACATGGCAGCAATGACATTCACAGACTCTCTGCATTCTGCCTGAAGATCATCACATTGATGACAATTGCATATAATATTTATGTCTTGCTTTTCATCTCAAAAAATTTAAGTAAAAATAATGATGCTGTAAAAAAATCAATATTCAGAATTATCTTTATACTGACAATTGTATTTATCCCGGGCACGATATTCGAATTTTTCTGGAACTATAACAGCAAGCACTTTATCAGTCCTCTTACATTTTCCAATCTTTTTTATTTCTGCTGGAATTTTATTTCAATTTTTTTCTATTACAAATACATACCGAACTTTTCCATTCATATCCATCTGCCGGATTCTTTCATCAGGAAATTCGATATTTCACCACGGGAAAAGCAAATAATAACAAAAGTATTGTCCGGCTTGCTTAATAAGGAGATAGCCGGCGATTTGTTCATTTCGGAAATCACTGTCAAGAATCATATTT
>JBJKSS010000052.1:0-2871 GCA_046703745.1 Spirochaetota bacterium | reverse complement strand
GGATGGAAGGATTGAAAAACGAGAGGAAGAGCGTGCCGGTTGAAATGTATTTGTCGTCAAACTTTTTTGTTTCGTCAAGCGCGATTTCAAAAAGCTTTTCTATGTCAGGGCTCAACGTGATGTTTATCGACTCCGGCGTGCCCTCGCTCTTGGGCTGGAAACTGTATATTTTTTCGGTAATCGTATCGATGAGTTTTATATGATCCGGATTGATCTGTTCCAGTATCTGCATGACAATCGAATCATCCTGTTCTATTATTCCCAGGAGAATGAACTCCGGCGAGAAAACAGTCTGCCTCAAATTGGCAAGCTCCATTGTGCCTATATTTATTGCGTGAATTACTTTTTCCGTGCAGATCCTCAAATATTTCTGAAACATAAACTCCCCTTCAAAATTTGATTTGATTCATTATATAATAATTTGGATAAAACTTAAAAAACATTTATGATATATTTGCATTTTTTAAAATTAATTGAAAAATTATTCACTTTCTCTGGAATCATTTTTGATGAATTCAACGTAGATGATGACCGGGTCGGGCACAGGCGGCTCTTCATCAAAATCTGTCGAATGGTTGTCGTGGAACATTTTCTTGTCCTCGTACCAGTACCTCACGAAATATGTGAAACAGGTTTCCTTGCCGATTTCATTGTAAACGGTGAATTTGTCAAGGGCGCTGATCATGCCTTTTGCGTTGCGGATTATCCTTCCGTCGGTCATTTCAATATCATAAAGATCGGGATAGTAAAAAACCCTTGTGAGCCTGTCGCTTACTTTCTGGGTTTCCTTCCTGTAGCCCTTGATCCTTATGGCGCTTACAAAATCAATAAGTATTTCCTGGAGGCCGGATTCATTCCCCTCCCATTTGAGTTTGAGATAAATGCCGGTCTTGTTTTTTATTGCCCCTTTTTTAATAACGCCCCTTTTGTTCATATACTCGATGTTGTATTTGCCGGGATCGGTGTCTTCCGTTTTGGCGGAATCCTTCGTGATTTTATCGCTCGGGTCAGTTGGATCTTTTGGCTCATCGAGCGTGTATATGCCTGTTGCAGTGAATGAAAAGAGAACAAAAATGATCATGAAAAATATGCTTTTTAAAAACACCTGTTTCTCCTGAAAAATTTTGATGATTACCGCGGCAGGATTATCGTCACCGAGGTTCCGTCACCGGGCTCACTGTCTATGCATATAGAGCCCCGGTGAAGGTCCATTATCTGCCGGCACACGGTAAGGCCGAGGCCGGTGCCTTTGGCCTTTGTCGTGAAAAACGGCTCGAATATGCTTTCCAGCTGATCCTTTTCTATGCCGCAGCCGTTATCCGAAATTATGATTTTGGCTGCTTCGTCTTCCATGATGCCTTTTATTATTATGCACCCGTCTTCATCCGGTACGGCATCGGCCGCATTGTTCATTATGTTGTAGATTACCTCTTCAATTTGGTGCGGATCGATGTCCAGTACAATGTTTTCGATTTGACCGGTTTCCATTTCAACCGAAATTTTCTTTTTAAGTCCGTTTCGGATATTTTCAATGGTTTCTGCAATCAGGCCGCATATATTCACTTTTTCAAAATGCGGTGATTTTATCCGCGAATAAAAAAGAAGGTTGTTGATGATCCTGTCGCTTTCTGAAATTTTTTTCCTGATATTGGCGATATGCCTGTCCAGCTCGGGATTGTTTGCCTTCCTGTTTATATTATAGACTGCAAGGTCTATGGCGGCCAGAGGGTTACGCAGCTCATGTGCTACCACGGCAGCAAGTGCCCCTATATCGGAAAGTCTTTTCGCTTTCTCAAGCTCCATCTGCACCTCGATGAGTTTTGCAGTGCGTTCCTCGACAAGTTTCTCGAATACTTCCCTGTCCCTTTTAAGGATTTCCTCGGCCTGTTTTCTTTCGGTAATATCGACGAATGTGGCGAGGAAATTTTCATCTATCATGATGCCCGTTATCTCGACGATCCTGATATCTCCGTTTTTGCATGTTACATTGTATTCCACCGGGCCGATTTCCGTATTGTTTTCAACTGCTGTTTTTGTCATTTTTTCCCATTTTGATACGGCCCGCTTCCTGTATTCTTCATCCGGGTAGGCCAGCCGCCTCCAGTCATCGAGTGTCCGTATGTCATCATGGGTATAGCCGAAATTGCGGGTGAATTTGTCATTGAAATAAACCACTTCTCCGTTTTTATTGATATAACAAAGGGGTATCTGCACCTGGGTCACGAGCCGCCTGAAACTTTCCTCGCTTTCTTTCAGTGCGTCTTCGGCTTTCCTCCATAAGAGTGACTGGAAAACGGCCGGGGTCAGGGCTTCAAGCAGGTCCTGATCCTCTTTCCTGTATCCGCCTTCCCTGTTGCCGGCTGCTATCATTCCCATGGTCTTTCCGCCGGCAAGGAAAGGCACACCGAGGAACGACTCTATTTTCGGATGACCCTCAGGAACACCGATGCCGGCCGGGTGGTTTGAAGGGTCATTGATCAATAAAGTTTTTCCGCTATTCAATACTTCGCCGTAAAGCCCGTGAATTTTAAAATTACCCGGCGGCCTTTTATGCCCGGTACTGTCGTACATCGAGCACTGCTCGTAGCCGGAGTTGCTTATGGCAATGTCATGCAAAAATCCATCCGGGCCAATCTCTCCCATGAAGCTTATTTTGCTCTGGGTAGCCGACTCGATAATTGAAAGGCACACCTGCCCAAGGTCCTCGCTTGTCTTGCATTGTATGGTTTCCCTGTAGATACGGCTCAATGCATCCAGGAAAATATTCTGTGAGTTTATCCTGTTTTCTGCAAGCTTTCTTTCGGTAACGTCATGCACCATGCCAATGGATCTTGTTATCCTTCCGTTTTCATCCCTTATGTGTTTACATTT
>JBJKSS010000051.1:0-3713 GCA_046703745.1 Spirochaetota bacterium | reverse complement strand
TCGACGAGCCTGTTTTCAATCGGAGTGCCTGACATGGCTATCCTCATGCCGGAACGTAATTTTTTAATGGCCTTTGTCTGGATCGAATTAGGGTTCTTGATGTTCTGCGCTTCATCGAGAATTACGAGGAGCCAGTCGATTTCCTGGAATGCCTCTATCTCGTTGCGGATTATGCCGTAGGTCGTCAGTACGACATCACAGTAATCGAACATCAAATTCCTGTCCTTGCCGTGATAAATCTTGAGGTTCAGGGCTGGCGCAAATTTCTCTATTTCCTTGTTCCAGTTGGTCAAAAGAGCAGTCGGCACGACGACGAGGCATTTGTGTTCGCCTATGCTGCCGTCTTCCTTCAGCTTCTGGAGAAGTGAAATTACCTGGAGGGTTTTCCCCAGGCCCATGTCGTCTGCGATGAGACAGCCGAACCCCTTGTTGATGTTGCCGTAGAGCCAGAAGTATCCCTTTTTCTGATATTCTCTCAAATTAGCATTCAGCATTACAGGCAGCCCCACATCATCGCTTTTAAAAAGCGACTTGTAAATGGTTTTGGCTTCGTCGGTTATGTCGACCTGTACATCATGAAATTTTCTTTCAAGACCCGCTTTAAGGAGCCTGTGTACATCGACTTCATTCTCCTTCTCGAGGTACCTCAGTATCTCCGAGATTTCCTTGTCGCTTATATACACGAACTGGTCCTGTATCTTCACGATGCCGGACAACCCTCTCACGATCTTCAGAAAATCAGACTTTGCAATGAGACTCTCGCCCAGTGCTATCTTCCATTCGAAAGAAAGAATGTCTGTGAGGTTAAGATAATTAACAAGAGTTCCCATTCCCTTGGACTTGCTGATAGAAAGGCTCACCCTGGGAATTATCACATTGTCCAGTCCCCTGGGCAAAAGCATCTTGATGCCCAGAAGTTTTATTGCGGGAAGTATCTTGAAGAATACATGTGAGAAGTACAACGAATCAAGGTTAACCCTGTCCCTGCCCTCGCTTTTTATAAGGGCATTAATCTCCGGCAGGAAATCGGAGAGAAGGTTAAGGTCTTTCAGTATATCGGTCTTGATGCCTTTAAACTGCTGCTTTTCAAAAATATTTGACAGGTCGAAAGGTTCATAAAACTCATGCTTGTCCTTCTTGTCTATCAGCACCTCAAGGGAATAATCGTCGAGGGTTGAATCAATCTTGAGTATCGGCGAATAATCCTTGTGCGAAATAAAAAACCTCGAGAGCCAGAGGTTGATCACGGTCGGTATTTCGCGGGACTCAAAGTTATTTGACGCATTATACCTTGCGCCTCTGAAAAACAGCCTCTCTATTGCGTTGCCTGTGTCAATTGTCCCTGAATTGAATATCTCGATGAGCGTATTTAAAAAGACAGACGACAGCATCAAAAGCTGCTCTTCCCCGGCAGGATAAAAGTGTTTTTCATCTCCGGAAATTTCATCAACACCCTTTATGAAAACAATGTCCTCCGGCATGATCCTGATTATTTTGTCAAAAATCTTCCTGGTTTCTTCGTTGATCAGGGCAGGGATCCATCTTGTGACAAAAGAGTCGCCTGATATTTTCAGAATCTGCGGTATGTAAGAACCTTTTTTCAAAAGTGCGAGGCAGAAGTCATAGACAAGGTATAAAAAAACTATCCTGTCGGAATATTTTGAAATCTCATTGAAGGAATACCTGCTGAAATTATTCAAAAGTGAAATGAACAACGTCTTGCCCGCGTTCCTCGTTTCCCTGCCTTCAAAGATCATCCTGTAGCTGTAATTTTTGTCGAAGCAGAATGAAGCAAGGCTGTTGTATGACCCCGGGTCATTCTCAAAAATCTCGTGGCTGTGCCTGTAATCGCTCAACTTATCGATGCCTTCCAGCAGTCGGCCGGTCCTCTTTTTGGTATTCTTGTATATCTTTGTGACAAGCGTTTTAAAATCGCCGTTCACATAAAAAGTCGGCTTTGCCGGGAGAATGCTCAAAAGAGAATCATCGATACTGGCAATCCTGGAAAAATCAAGCCTTGAGAGATATTTATAGTCAAGGCTGTAATTTTTATCTGCTTCCGCTTTGGAATCCGCGATTATTTTATCGATGCCGTAAAACTGTTCATCCCTGTTTTCAGCGCCTGATGCTGCATACAATCCCGCACTTTTCAGCTCCCTGAATATGTCCAGGTCCTTAAGCGAAAATATCAGGAAAGGATTTTTGTCAATCTCGTTTGCAACGGTATACATAACCGCACCGATATGCTTGCAGGGGATCGCAAAGTCCGGGCACGAGCAGCCGGCATTGACATTTTCCCAGCTCGAAGGGAAAAGATCGATCTTTTTGTTTTTCAGCTCTTCGTAAAGCCCGTTTGAAAGCTTTTTGTTCATCAGCTCAAGGAAATAAACAGGATTGTTTATAATCGTAGTTATAATCTCCTTTTTTTCCCTGTTCCTGAATCCGGTTATTTTTATTATCTGGTGGTAAGGGTTCTTCTTGGTGCCCTGCACCTTTGCGGTAATCACCCCGCTGGAAATTTTGATATTGATTATCGAACCGTTCTGGGCATACTGTTTTCCCCGCGGGAGTCTTTTGGCGGTATCTATCCTTTCAATGGATTTGATCCACAATTGCCCCCACCAGGTGTTGCCGAAATTTTTTGCCATATATGTTAAAACCCGATATTATCCAGAATATTTTTCATGCCGCGCGCGGCTTTGCCCCTGTGGGAAATTTCATTCTTCTCCGCATCGGTAAGCTCGGCGGCGGTTTTTCCCTTTTCGGGAATGTAAAAAACCGGATCATAGCCGAAACCGTTGGCGCCTTTTGGCGTGAAAATTATTTCACCCTTAACCTCTTCCTGTACAACGTATATACGGTTCGGGTTTATGTAAAAAACAAGGGCACAGACAAAACTGGCGGACAGATCGCCGCCTTTTTCAAGATTATCCAAAAGATGCAGGTAGCGCTCCCTGTCGGATAACCCCTCACCTCCATACCTTGCGGAGAATATCCCCGGCCCGCCGTCAAGCGCCTTAACGCATAACCCCGAGTCATCCGCCATAACAGGACGCTTCGTCTTTTTGTACACAGCTTCGCATTTTATCATGGAATTTTCAATGAAAGTTTTGCCGTTCTCGATGATTTCTTCATGAAAATCAACCTCTTTAAGGGTCAGAAGCTTCACGCCGCCGCCGAATATTTCCGAAAGTTCCTTTCGCTTATGCATGTTATTTGTTGCCAGAATGATTTCTTTCATTTTAATTTCCTGTTTGTTCTAAAATAGCCCCGAAGGATCGACATCAATCTCGAGATAGTTTTTTGAAGCAAGTTTAATATCATTAATTACGGATTTAATCAATCTCTGCATTATATCGATGCTTTTCGATTTCAAGAGAATGTGGTACCTGTAATTGTTGTTGATTTTCAGCATGAGGCACGGGGCGGGCCCCAGTACATCGATTTGTTTTTCGTTTATCACAGGCTTCAACAGGCCGATAATTTTGTTTATGTCTTCCTGCACCCTGGTTTCCTCACGACCCCTTACAACAAGGCGCAATAGCCTGTAAAACGGCGGCATTCCCATGGCGCTGCGGTACTGTATTTCCTGTTCATAAAATTCTTCAAAATTATGATTTTTTGCCGACGTTATGGAATAATGATCCGGGTTCAGGGTTTGTATCATTACATAACCCTTTTCGCCGACCCTGCCTGCCCTGCCCGCAACCTGG
>JBJKSS010000050.1:0-6383 GCA_046703745.1 Spirochaetota bacterium | reverse complement strand
ACATTTGAGAGGCCGAAAGGAACCGGCCCGAATCCGATGAATCTTGAAGAATGATTCCCGATGATCCCTGCCATTTCGTTTATCGAATCGATCCTTGCCTGAAGAGGGTTTATCCTGCCTGCGAGGATTTCCGAAAGAACGCCCATTTCATTCTCGAATGATTCCAGGTCAACGGCTTTTTCAGGATGCACAGTAGTAGTAAAAAGAATAGTCCTGTCTATACCGGAGTCATCCATAATTTTGATATGATCCTCTATTGGTAAAGTAGTATGCGAATGACTGTCTATTATCATATTTATTCCTTTATGCACATAAATGCATGTCTTTTGATCAAAAAAAAATCAATTTTCACACTTCACGCATTTACCGCCTTCCCTTTTTGAGAGTCTTTCGGAAAGTTTGGTAAAATCATTCTTGAAGCACTCATCGGCATCGCATTTTATTTTCCTGATGTTTTCAAAAATCGTTTTGTTGAAATCAGAATCATCCTTCAGCCTGTAAAACATCATCCTGCCGTCGCGTCTTTCACTCAAAAGCCCGGCCTTGACAAGTATGCCGAGATTTTTGGAAATCGTGTACTGCGGTTTTTCAAGAACATCGATTATTTCGCAGGCGCATAGCTCTGTCCCCGATTTAATGATGATTCTCATGATGCGGATACGGGTCTCCTCACCTATTGCCTTGTATGCTTCAACTTCTCTGATCATATATGCAATTATATGCATATATGCAAATTTGTCAAGAAAAATCTTCACAAATTCTTCATAATCGGTCCATAAAACAAACAAAACAATTTTTAATTATTTCCTACCAGGCAGATACGAAAAGGCAGCTATTATCGCCTCTCGCAACACAAAGCTCCTGGTTTGTCTTCATGCTTTTGCCGACTGAAATTTCCAGCGCCCTTTCTATCCAGCCCTCAACTCTTGTACAAATTAAATCCATCAATGAAGGCTCTTCGATATTAAAATCAACAAGTTCCAGGGCAGCGGATGATTTCGTGCTGTCTTTCAGAATCATTTTCCCCGTATCATAATATTTAGTGAATACTTCGGAGCATATTTTTAAAATATGTTCCGGATTGCCAAATTTGAAGAATGAACTGTAGGCCCCTTTTACGGCTTCAGTGGCACTCTGCCTGCCCATGTCCCTGATGATTCCCGTATTGCCGTTACTGAAAACCTTTGTTATTGCAAGATTTATTTCAACGAAATCATTAAGCGGATAATATAATTCAGGTTCGGGATTCATCAACAAATTATATTTGCTCTCATCCAGTTGAGTTCTTAATTTTAACAGCTCATTTTCTTTAAAATGTTTCTGAAGATAATATTTACACGCAAGTAGTGCATGTCCTTTTACATTCGACATGTTTTCCCCCTTTTAATGCCTGATTTTAATGACAAATGATTAATTCATCTTATCATATATTGGTATATTATCAAAAATTTTGAAAAAAATTAATATTATTATGATTTTTTTCAAGATTTCCAAAAATAATTTACCAAATACTATTACTAATGCGTTTGTCAGGTCATAAGTCAATAATTATTGACGTTTATTGTTTTTTCTAGTATTACTTGATCAATAAAAAATTATTTTTTATTGATCACAAAATAAAATATTTTATATCAGGATTATACTATGAATATTAAAAATTTCGCATTAATAATCGCTGCTTTTTCCCTTCTTTTTTTTATGGCAGGATGCAAAAAATGGATGAACACCGGGGCAGGCAAATCTTCCGGAGACTTAAAGGAAAAAATCAGTTATGTCATCGGGCATGACATAGGCGACAATATGAAAAAAAATAATATAGAGGTGAACCCGGATGTCCTGCTTAAAGGATTGAGAGATGGCTTAAGCGGCACAAAATCCAGGTATTCCGAGGAAGAAGTTCAGAAAATTATGGGCGAATTCCAGGCGGAAATGCAGAAAAAAAACCAGGAGATCGCTGAAAAAAATAAAAAAGAAGGCACCGAATTTCTTGAAAAAAACAAAAAAATAAAAGGTGTTATAACTCTTCCCAGCGGCCTGCAGTACAAGGTTATCAAGGAAGGGACAGGGCCGGTACCCAAACCAACCGATTATGTTAAAGCCAATTATTCAGGCAAATTAATAGACGGCACCGAATTTGATAGCAGCTATTCGAGGAATGAGCCCGCGGTTTTTCCGGTAACCGGGGTAATAAAAGGCTGGCAAGAGGCCCTTCAATTAATGAAAACCGGATCAAAATGGGAATTTTACGTACCCTCGGAGCTCGCTAATGGTGAAGTTGGAAGAAGGGGCTCCATAGCACCGAACAGTGTATTGATATTTGATCTCGAATTGATTTCAATAGAAAAAAGACCCAAATAAATTACCGAGGATAATTATTCATGTATGACAGAAAATCAAAAGTGATTAATTATATTGTAAAAAAGGGCCTGGTAAAACATTCCGAGATAATTCCATTGCTCAACAGGGCCGACATCCAGCATATTGATCCGGATGATATTGTTGACCTTGTAAAGCGCTGCAGGTTCAGGGCCAGATCCGGAGCGGAAGGTTTTATTAATCTTGTCAAAACCTCCATAAACAGGATTCTTTCGATATTAATTGCATTTGTCACTGCTGTGATCTTTGGAGAATTGGGAGCAGTAAAAGCTTTTGCCGATACGGTTATTAACAGGCAGTTAAAAGGATTCGGCGACCATATTTTATACTGGCTCGGATTAAAAAGCATATCGCTTACCGGGCCGGATATGATGGCGGCGGTTGCCAAGGTTGTAGAATCAACTCCGGCGATTGTAAAGGCAATGGCAATAGGGGCCCTGTCGGGATTTATTGCCTATGAGATTGCCGTTTTTCTGATTTCGCTGGCCGTCAAAAAAATAACGAGAAGCATCAGGATAAACGGCTTCATCAAAAAGCATTCTTGAATATCAAGAGGGATTATGCCGAAAAACATCTGTGTTTTCTGTTCATCCAGTGATTTCATAGACCGGGTTTATTTCGAAGAAACCGAAAAGCTCTCCCGTCTGCTTGTTAAAACCGGCTGTTCACTGGTTTTCGGCGGCGGAATGATCGGGCTGATGGGAGAGGCTGCAAGGATATTCAAGGATAACGGCAGGGAAGTCATCGGCGTTATTCCGAAAAAACTCAATAAAAAGGGAATTGTTTTTGAAGAATCAACCAGGATCATAGAAACCGTTACAATGAACGAGAGGAAGCTCATCATGCAGGAAATGTCAGAGGCATTCATCTGCCTGCCGGGCGGATTCGGCACATTGGAAGAAATGCTTGAAGTGATTACTTCAAAACAGCTGGGATTTCACAACAAACCTGTTGCAGTTTTGAATACATGCGGTTTTTATGACAGGCTCTTCGGGCAGTTTGATGTGCTGTTCAACGGCAAATTTACGGATGCTAAATATAAAAATCTTTATTATTCCACGGATGATCCCGAGGCACTGATTGATTATCTGGAAAATTATAGACCAGTGGATCATGGAGACAAGCTGCCTTCCATGCATGATCAATCTTTAAACTGATCTGGATTTTTAAAAAAAAATCCCACTTTTTTAAAATATGTATTAAAATTAATACGGTTTTATTGATAATCCATGTATTAGATATTTTGACAGGTCCGCTTAAGTTAAGTAAAAAATTTAGCCATGAAAAAAGTTTTTAGATTTTTATATCTCTTTTGTTTATGTAAAAAAAATTCGGAAATCCTTGATTTTTTTTAAAAAAATAGTATAAATAGAGCCAGTAAATCAGAAGGAGGCCATTGATGGCTTATGTTATATCTACAGAATGTATAGAATGCGGCTCGTGCATGTCTGAATGTCCTGTTGGAGCAATTTCAGAAGGAAGTCCATACAAAATCGATGCAGCAAAATGCACAGATTGCGGAGCATGTGCCGGTGTATGTCCAGCTGATGCAATCAGCGCTTCATAATTTCTATAAACTGTATTTGTGATAAGGCTGTCTAAAAATAATTGTAAAATTATTTTTAGGCAGTTTTTTTTGTCCCTGATATACAATCAAAATAAAAATAAATTTTTATTCTGGACAATTTTATAACTTTAAATTAATATACCGGCAATATGCATAAAAATCAGGCCGCAAAAGAATTAATCAATTTTATCAATTTGTATTCCGACTATCTGCAGACAGGCTCCATGGAAAAACATGATGATGTTGAATTTAATTTTTCAGAATCCGGGCCGCTTGTCCATTCAAGCAACACTGTTGAGACAAAAAAAGAAAAAATCAGGCATGAAGTATTCATCGATATCAGGGAAAAACGCAAAAGGATAATCGAACTGTCCGAAACGATACTGTCATGCAGGAATTGTGCTCTATGCAGCGATGCCAAAAAGGTCACCGGGTCAGGCAATGTCAATGCAGAAATATTTGTAATCGCCGATACTCCGACTCCTGCCGACGAATCGGCTTCCAAACCTCTGGCAGGAGAAGACGGCCAATTTTTCAAGAAATGGCTCGGCGCCATCGATATTTTGATCGATGATGTTTTTATCACGAATATCTTAAAATGCGGCCCCGGAAGGAACAAAATTACAAAGGATATTGTTGAGTCATGCAGAATGCATCTTGATGCCCAGCTTGATCTCATCGGCCCGAAAATAATTCTCACGCTCGGGCAGCTTCCTGCCTCATCACTGAGGAAGGCCCATTATGACCTGAACGTTAACCATGCAAAGATTTTCGAATACAACGGTTACCCGGTCATATCGACATTCGACCCGGCTGTAGTTTTAAAAAACACCGCACTTAAAAAACTTGTGTGGAATGATCTGAATGTTTTAAAAAAAATTTTGAAAGAGCAAAAGTAAACGATGGGCACAAAATATATTAACGTTGCACTCCCCGTTAAAATTAATTCGTTTTTCCTGTATTCACTTCCTGCCGGCATAGAGCCGGAAGATGTGATCGGCAGAAGGGTGCTGGTCAATTTTAACGGGAGGCGCCTGCGCGGATTTGCAGTGAGCGAAGGGAAACACTCCGATAAATTTCCAATCAAGCCCGTCTCGAAAATAATAGACAAACGGAAGGTTTTTACCGAAAACATGGTGAGCCTTGCCGGATGGATAGCGGATTATTACCTGTCCACGGCAGGCGAGGCTTTGTCCCTCATGGTGCCAAAAGGGCTGAAGCCGGGCAGGGAAAAAACCGGTGAAAGTTTCGAACCGAAGATTAATACGCTTTCCGAAGAGCAGGACTGCGTTTATCAATCTATCAGAAGTGACATATCGAACGGTATAAAAAAATTTTATCTTTACGGAGTGACCGGCTCCGGCAAGACCGAGGTTTATATCAGGCTGATCGAAGATGTTTTGAACAGCGGCAGATCGGTGATATTCCTCGTGCCGGAAATCGCTTTAAGCTACCAGACGTTGAAAAGACTTAACGAAAGGTTTGGCGATCTCTGCGCCGTGATGCATTCCACACTGAAGACGAGCGAGAGGTTCAATGAATACCTGAGGCTCCTCGACGGGCGGGCGAGGCTCGTCGTTGGCCCGAGAAGCGCTGTGCTTGCCCCGCTTGACAACATAGGGCTCATAATAATCGATGAGGAAAACGAGGCAAGCTACAAATCGGAGGAAAACCCGAGGTTCCATGCAAGGACAGTGAGCCAGTACCTCGCGATAAAACACGATGCGGTGATTCTTCTGGGATCGGCCACGCCGTCGGTTGAATCCTGGTATTACGCAAAGAAAGATTTTTTCAGGCTGTATTCCCTTAAAAACAGGTACGGCGATGCGGTGCTTCCCGATGTGGAAATAGTCGACTGCACCAAATTTGAGGTGCGTAAAAATATCACGCTTCCCCTTGCCGAAGAAATCAACAGGCGCCTTCAAAAGAAAGAGCAGGTCGTGCTTCTCCAGAACAGGAGGGGATTCTCCAATTTTATAAAATGCAGATCATGCAATTACATATTCAACTGTCCCAGGTGCAGCAAATCGCTGACGTATCACAAAACAAGGGAAAAGCTCGTCTGTCACCACTGCGGTTATGTCTTGAACATCCCGGACAAATGCCCCGAATGCGGCGAAACGAAACTCGTAAAAATCGGTGCAGGGACACAGCGTATCGAGGACGAAATATCCGGTACTTTCCCGTCGGCAAGGGTGTTGAGGATGGATCACGATGCGTTGAAAAGCAATTTTGATTTCAACAGTATTCTTGAAAAAATCGAAAACGGCGAAGTGGACATCCTTGTCGGGACACAGATGATTGCCAAGGGGCTGCATTTCCCGAACATAAAATTCGTGGGAATCATTAATGCCGACCTGATTTTGAACATTCCCGATTACAAGGCGGGAGAACGGGCCTTTTCGCTCATTACCCAGGTTGCGGGCAGGGCAGGCAGGGT
>JBJKSS010000049.1:0-2601 GCA_046703745.1 Spirochaetota bacterium | reverse complement strand
ATCAAATTTACCGTTTATGGTCACCCCGGCAGCAGCCTTGTGCCCTCCGCCTCCAAGGCTCTTTGCCAGTGTTGCCACATCAATACTATTATTGGATCTGAAGCTTATATCGATTTTTTTCTTATTAATTTTAAAATAAACCGCTATGCACACTTCGGAAATCGAAAGCATTTCCTTGAAAATATCAACCGTGTCTACCGAGGAATTATAATTTTTTTTCTTGTCGACATCGTTAAGGTAGGTCCATGCGATCCTGTCATTGTAAATCACTTCAATCCTGTGAAGCGCAAGAGCCAGAAGCTTTTTATTATGAAGATTTTTGCCGCCGAACATTATGCCATGGCTTATCCTCGGATCGGCGCCGTTGTTTATCAGCATGTAGCTTGCAAGCAATGAAAATTTATTTTCTTTCCTTATGTGCAGGAAATAACCGGTATCGGATATTATACCGTTTAACAGGTGCTGGGCAATATCATCCTCGTTTAATTTTGTCCCCATCAGTACCAACACCATGAAAACCATTTCGCTCGAAGAAAGAAAACTGGTATCTATCCAGTTAATCATGCCAAAATTTGAATTTGTAAAATGATGGTCAATATTTATTATTTTTTCAGGAGTCAGCTTAAAATTCGCAATACCTATGCGTTCGATATCGGGAGTATCGACAACAATGTAGAGATCGTACTCACCCGTAATATCCTTTTTGTAATATTTTTTGTACCTTGAAGCAAATTTATTGTCAAAAGGGCCGGTACTTATTGCATCGGCCCGATATCCATGCTGTCTAAGGGCATACGCAAAACCCAATTGGGCACCAATCGCATCTCCATCGGGCTCCTTATGGCTCAAAATGGCAATGCTGCGGGAATTTTTAATGCATTCTAAAATTTTATTCAAAATCTCATAATGCTTGTATTTTGAAATTTCCTGTACATCTTTATCCAATATCATTATCTATGCTCTATTTTTTTAATAAATCAAATAAATACCGATTAGTATTAACACTTTTGCAATTAATAAACAACAAAAATAAAAGTATATAAATCAAACAGGGGAAAATATATAATTTTTATAAAATTTCGAAAAATAATTTTATAATTAAATAAAATTCTGCTATAATTTATTTAAATTTTATATATATCGCTTGATTTTTAATTTTATTAATGTTGATAAAGTAATAATTAGATTAAAAAACCGGGTTATTATGAAGACATTGCTTTTTATTCATGAAGACAGCTATTTACTTGATTTTTTGAAAAATTTCCTTGAATACAGGGGATATATCAGTTTTTGTGCCCAGAATGCCGGTGAAGGGATCAGGATAGGTGTCAAGGAAATACCTGACCTGATCATCGTGGACAAAAATGTAAAAGGTTTGGAACTGGAAGGTTTTTTTATAAAAAGGAATATAAGCCCTGTTTTAAAAAACATACCTGTATTTTTAATAGGCAATTTTCAGCCCGATGAAATCAGGAAATTCAGCAGGGATTTCATAAAGGCCTTCATAAGTGTGCCTATTAACCCCAATGCCCTTGTCGAAAGGCTGAATCTTTTTTTCGGTCTGCATGAAGTAGATCAGGTAAAGTCAAAAAGGACACCCATGCTGGTCGATTTACACAGCAAGGGCAATATACTAATAATCCAGATCGAGGGCAATCTGGAGCCTGATAAACTTGAAATTCTCAATTTCCAGATAAGATCATTCTGCAGGCAAAAAAAAATCAGAACTCCCAGATTTTTATACATTATACCGTCATTATACCCGGAAT
This sequence comes from Spirochaetota bacterium, assembly GCA_046703745.1. Lineage (GTDB taxonomy): Bacteria > Spirochaetota > GWE2-31-10 > GWE2-31-10 > JAFGQB01 > CAZHHK01. The sequence goes on along the minus strand of JBJKSS010000049.1, from coordinate 832 downwards.
CCATAACCGCCAATAATATAAGCATGCACTTCAAATTCATGGAATATCCGGAGCTAAAAATCGGACTGTTTCAGATAAAAATACTGACGCAGTGCCAGAATTTTCTTGATGTGATAAAAAATATCGCTGTTTATAGGGATATAGAAATAGCTGCCAATTTTATTGAGGCGGTTCAAAGACTTAACCTCGACATAGACAACAAAAAAGAAATCAATATAGAGCATTTAAAACCCGGGGCATCGTACATTTTCGATCTGTATGATGACACGGGAATGGTAAGGATACCTGCACTGACAAAGCTTACGGAAGACATGATCAATTATCTTGTCAAGATGGGAGAAAAGAAATTTTCATATTATTCGGAAACCAGCATTGAAGATTCGAATAAGGATGAAGAAGTGATATTGTCCAAATCGACAAAAGACAATCTGGAAAGAATGATCAGCGAATACGATCAGCTCGAAGATGACTACGATGTATTGAAAAACCTCAAGGAAGACAAGGTAAGGCTCTTCCTGAGCAAACTTAATGATCAGAACGTACTGGTTGTATCAAACAACAAATCTAACAATGAAATAATCAGCCAGGCCCTGGAACATTATGTAAATATCAGCATAAAGGAAAAAATCAATGACATGTCGGAGATCATTGACAAAAATTTCATTTCAATATTTCTCGATATGGAAATTGCCAATCCGAATGCAATTGAATTATTGAAGATGATCAGAACCAGGGCATCCAGAAGTCAGACATCGGTCATCATTATTGCCAAATCCATGAATAAGGATTTGTTCAACATGCTCAAGGTTAACGGCACTGACAACATACTGCT
>JBJKSS010000048.1:0-5318 GCA_046703745.1 Spirochaetota bacterium | reverse complement strand
TACTGGAACAGGAGATGCGGGAATACTGTCTCCAGATGTTCATCAACTGCATGCCGAAAAAACAGCGTATAGTTTTCACGCTCAGGATCATTCTCGAACTCCCGGTAAGGGAGGTGGCAAAAATCCTGGAAACTTCGGAAAACTCCGTGAAGGTAAACATTTTCAGGGCAAAGCGGCAAATCAGGGAAAACATGGAAGGCAGGTGCTCCATTATCAATCCCAAAAATCCCTGTTCATGCAGCGGCTGGGCAGGTTATTACAATAAAAAAGGACTAGACTGCAAATTCCCGGTTATACTGCCCGCAGATGAAACCTCATTCGATTTAAAATCCGCTGTTCAGAAGGAAATGATTTTTTTAAGCAGGTTGAAACTGTTTTACAACAGGGAGCTCGAAACAAAATCATTCGAGGAATTCAACCGGGAAATAAAAAGGATCATCAGGGATGAATCGTTGAAAATTTTTTCATGAAAAGTTAAATTTTTTTAAAAAACCGTTCATTAGCCATATTTTTTGACTTTTAAAAAATTATTGATTATAATTTTACAATTGGTTATTAACCCCGCGTTCAAAACGGGAAAAATAAAATTATTATATGAGGGCTATCAATGGATAATTATACCAACCTGGAAAATTTCAACTTTGAAAACGCCGTTAAGGAATTCAATAATAAAAAAGAATTGACAATAACGCTTCCCTTCGCCAACAATGAAACGGAAGGCTTTATGTCCGAACTGCTTAAAAAAATCCTGGGTGCAGTAAACATGGCAAAAATAGCCGATTCCCTTGAATACTGTCTGAAAGAAATAGTCATGAATGCCAGCAAGGCCAATTCAAAAAGAATCTATTTTCAATCATTGAACACCGATATAAATGATCAAAAAACTTATGCCGGGATAATGAATAATTTCAGGGATGAAGTTTTCGGTAATTTTTCGGAATATTCCAGAAAACATACAGATTCGGGTTATTTTGTAAAAATCACTTTCAAAACCGGTGACAACAATCTTGCAGTAACAACCATAAACAACAGCAGCATGATCCCGGAGGAAGAAAAACGCATTGACGAAAGACTAAAAAATGCCGCCAAATTCACCTCAATGGAAGATGCCATAATGCACGGGTTTGACCAGACCGAAGGTGGAGGTTTCGGGATAATAATCGCCGTGCTGATGCTGAGAAAAATCGGTCTGGATGAAAGAGTATTAAGCTTCAGGAAAACCGCTGATGAAACCAGTGTTTCGATAAACGTGCCGTTAAATCTCATATCCAGGGATCAGGGAGTTATAATCGCTCGTGAGGTCACAAATGAAATAGAGTCGATGCCCCAGTTTCCCGAAAGCATCCTGCGGCTGCAAAAAAACCTGTCCGATCCCAACAGCGATTATAACTCGGTTGCAGAAATAATCAAAACGGATACATCGCTTGCAACCGAATTAATCAGGATAGCAAACTCGCCGATCTACATGCTTCCGAAAAAAGTCGAGGATGTTTTGAGCGCCGTGAGAATGATCGGAATGAACGGCATAAAAAACCTCGTGCTTTCATTCGGTGTCAACAGGGTTTTTGAAAAAAAATACGACCAGCAGAAAATCCGGGAAATCATGGATCATTCGCATAAAGTGGCCGCCTACGCAGGAAACTTTGCAAAAGCAAAAAATTTCAAGCCGCTATTCGAAGACAGCTATGTCGGTGCGTTGCTGCATGACCTGGGAAAAATAATCGTGGGCACACTGCAGCCCGAACTCCTGAAAAAAATAGAGATTGTCTGTATGAAAAAGGGAATACCGGTGTCAAAGCTGGAAGATCTAACGGACGGTTATAACCATTCCATTATAGGCGGCGTACTCGCCGAAAAATGGAACTTCCCCGAAAAATTCGTCCAGTGCATAAAATATCACCACGTCCCTCTTGAAGCCGATGATGATCACCAGGCACTGGTCATGGTCGTTTATCTTGCGAACCAGCTTTACTATTACTACAGGGGACAGGTAATTCACGAAAACATCAATTTCAGGGTATTGAAATTTTTCGGACTTGAGAATGAGGAAAATTTCAAAACGTTGGCCGAAAAGATAAAAAGCCTTTCCGAAGAGCAGTAAAAAAATCCCGAATTTCAGGAATCAATAAAACCTGAAGCTGCGAATGTATTCCAGATTGAAGGTCACGTCCGCCCCGGCATTGGTGAACGTGTTTTCCTCGACATAAATCTGTATGAGGCTATTCGCAATTTCAAATTTTATACCGACCAGAGTGTTAACCTGGAGGGCGCTCAGCAGGTATCTGTATTTACTCAATTTCGGTGTATCGATCGGATCGCCGGTGATGGGCGAAGACTTTATGTTCAACTGGTAGAGGAACGAGAAAAATTTGAGAGGATTCAACTCTATACTGACCAGGCCGTTGAACATCGGGTAAGGCCTTGAAGAAAAAAAACGGAACACTCCGTCAAACGGCACGACTATCCCCGTCTGCACGTATAATGTCAGGAAGAAGAATGGCTTGAAATCCCCAAGTATCTGGAAGCCGAAATCAGGAAATGATGATCCTGATACGGCCTCGGGTCTTCCTGTTGGGATCTTCAGGGCGCCGGCTATGGCAAACGAGCAGTACTTCCTGTTGTAAAAATTGTATTTTATGTAAGCATCCATGTCTCCGAATGAAAATGACGCATTATCAAGCTTCATGGGAATGCCATTGTGGTTCGGGATATTAATTATTACCCTGCCTTTGGGAAAATCCTCCCGCCCGAGCCAGTACTGCGGCGCACCGGCAAGAAAAGCATGGTGAAATCCCTCGATCACACTGTCAAGAAACCCTCCGTAATATGAAAAAATTCTTATGTCGGCGCCGATTTCAAGCTTTTTGCTGAATGAGTATGTAAAACCGTTTTCAACGACGCAGCTCTCATAATCGGTCAGCATCGTCCTGTCATTCAACAGCAGAAAATCATTCGTATAATAAACGGCTGTATGAATGGAGAGTGTTCTGGCCTGTTTGATCTGTGCCGGGAATCCCGGAAAATTATAGTACATGAGGTAGACCACAAAAAAATTCTTGCCATACAACGGCCCTTTTGAATAATCCCTGACATCCGCCCCGTACAAATAACCTGCCGATATGCAAATCAGCAACGGTGACAAAATAAAACTGCGGCGGATTTTTCCCATACGCTTATACCATTAAATACCCAGAATCAAATCCGGTAATCTAACGGTACTTTTATTATCTTTTTGTTAAGATCATATAAATTATTTATACGGCAATAATTTCATGATTTATTTCCACCTCGACATTGCTCCTGATCATCGACAGCAGGGGGCAATAGGTATCCTCCGAAAGTTTTATGACCTTATCCATATCGGCTGACTCAATATCATCCGATGTTACCGATATTTTCAAGATGATTTTTGAAAACCCCGTAGGATGCTCATCTTTCCTTATGCCTCTGGCACTTATCGATAATCCCGAAACGTTCTTTTTCATTCTTCTTAAAAAAGGGGCAACCGATCCCCCAAGGCATGCAGACAGGCTTATGAGAAAAACCTCGAGCGGCATGTATCCTTCGTTATTGCCCAGCGGAGGAATATAATCCGTAACTATGGCAGGATTGTCCCCCGATATGCATGAAAATTTCATCCTGTCATTTATCAGATCAACCCTTGATTCCAAAATTGTCGGCATAAAAAGCCTCCTTCCTGTATTAATTATTCATAAAATTAGAGCTTAAAAAGCGCCGGAGGTTACAATAAAAATTATTTTTTTTAAATTAATAAGCCCCAAGAGATGACTTCCAACCTGGCCGCAGCCGCCCAGTATTACAATTTTATTCTTTTTCATATTGATTTTTGCCATGTATTATAATAAACTGTTCATTGTAATTCAAGCTGAAAATAAATTTAATATCAAAAAAGACGGTTAATTATGAATAAAGTAAAACCTTTAATCCTGATTTTTGTATTGCTACTTACTGCCAATTGTGCAACTGTAAAAAAAAGCGAATATTATCCGGCAGACAATAAATATGACAAAAAAATCTGCATTCTTTACCACTATACAAAAATGAGGAACAATGTTGCCGTGCTTCTCACAGAAAAGCTCAAGGCCGACAATATTATGGTGATAACCGATAATGCATTCAACATAAACAAATACAACCCGAAAGAATACGACCTTGTCGTTGTATTCTCCGGCATACACGCATTCATACCCGATGCGTACCCGGCAAATTATCTCTATAAATACAAAAACGAGAAGAACATAATCCACGTTTTTTTCACGTTCCTTAAGGGAAAAGGAATAACGGAAGGAAAGGATTATAACAGCGAAATTGACAGCATCGCGGCAGCATCACTGAAGGAAAACACAACAGCTCTCGTAGACAAAATTTATGAACTCATCATCAAAAAAAACTCTAAACGGCCAGTTCGCCCTTCAGGATGGTGACGGCCTTGCCGAGCAGAAACACCCTGTCATTCCTGAGAATGAGCTTTATGACTCCGCCGCGTTTTGAAGCCTGGTACGCATTGAATTCTGTTTTGCCCAGTTTTTTGCTCCAGTAATCTGCAAGAGTGCAATGGGCGGAGCCTGTTACAGGATCCTCGATAACACCATAGCGCGGTGCGAAAAACCTCGAAATGAAATCGAAATTCTCATCGGCTGATCTTGAGGTTACCATGATCCCCCGGCAGTCCAGAGTTTTAAGCATTTCAAAATTCGGTTCAAGGTTCCTCACATCTGCATCATGGGGTAATTCGACAACATAGTCCACCCTGCTTTTACCAGCATACAACGGCTTCATTCCCAGCCCGCCAATGAGCGCTTCCGGCGGCTCGACTTCATCTGCCGGCTGGGCGGGGAAATCAAGCGTGATGAATTCTCCATGAGAAGAAGAGCTCAAGTCACCGCTTTTTGTTTTAAATACAATTGTAGCGGCCGGCTGCTCCATTTTTGTTTCATACAAAACATGGGCGCTTGCTAATGTTGCATGACCGCACAAATCAACCTCGCTGACCGGCGTGAACCACCTGAGATTATAATGATCGCCTTCCCTGAAAAGGAAAGCGGTTTCCGAAACGTTCATCTCCGCTGCAACTGCCTGCATCCATTTTTCATCCTTTTGATTTTTCAGAATGCACACCCCTGCGGGGTTGCCCCTGAACGGCATATCCGTAAACGCATCAACCTTGAAAATATTCATTGCCACTGCTCCCTTTGAAAATCATTTTTTGAAGAATGCATCCGGCAGAAGTTCCTTCAAAGAGGCTTCTCTGATAATGTTCCCGTTAAAGTCGCATATTATCACCGCCATATCCGGAG
>JBJKSS010000047.1:0-2780 GCA_046703745.1 Spirochaetota bacterium | reverse complement strand
TTTATTTATGCCGGATGATACTTTTAAAAATGATAGCATAATTGGACAGCGACTGGGGAAAAACACACAGATTAAGGAGCTGGAGCTCGCATTCAAGGGAAAATTTTACAGGATCGCGACAAAGATTACGATCGGCAGGGAACAGAGCAATGACATCGTGGTTGATGACAGGCTAGTTTCGCGGTTTCATGCATTCATACAGAAAATCAAAGATGAATATTTCATCAAGGATATGGCAAGTACCAATGGAACATTCGTCAATGATGAAAAGGTCCCGCCGGATAAATATATAAAATTAAGCAAAAATGATATCATAAAAGTCGGCAGCACGGAGCTCCTGTTAAAATAGCAAAATTATATTAATATAATTTTATCCTTCTATTTTTATTGACTAAGAATGAAAATAGAAATAAAATTATTTATATCGACTCCGATAATTATCGGAGTTTCCCGATTATAATCGGGATCGGTATATACCTTCACAGGCGATTACAGTAACTAGCGGTATGATCGATAATTAGCCCGACTTGCCGGGCTAATTAATTCTACAAAAAGCTGATCCCGATAAATCGGGATTGCTTTTAAGTATATTATTTTCTTTAGAAAGGGTGCCGCCCATGAAATGCAAAGTAACTTTAGTATTAATTTTTATTATAATTTCATCCGGGTTGATGTTTGGGCAGTCGGATGTTAAAACGCTTGAAGCATTGTATAAAAACAGCACAACCATCAAGGAAAAAAACGAAGTAACCAAAAGACTGCTTGGCAGTGCCTCGAGTGATGCAGAGCCCTTGCTGATGGAAATTTTGAACGACCAGTCTGTTACCAATATAGTAAACAGGCAGGATCAGACACAGTTTAATGAATGGGTTCATAATACGATGGAAGTCCTTGATAAAGCCGGCATAAAAAGCGGCGCGGTTCAGATGAGAAAAATTTTTGACATGGTGACCGATTATACGTATAAGGGTGAAATTTTACTGGCTATAGGGAACACCGGAGACAAGAATCTTCTTCCCTGGCTCAACTCTTTACTAGACAAGGTTAATAACAACAACAGGAACGGCAAAAAAGATTATCCCGAAAGTTATATTTATAACCTTATTGAAGCCATTGGAATGTTCAATGATCCCAGTTCGTTTCAATATCTGTTTTATGCTGCAAATCCTGCGTATGGCGTTAAAACAAGGAAACTCGCACAGGACAAACTTGCCGGCCTGACAAATGATCCTGCACCATATTGTGCGGAGTACATTAAAACCGAAAATGACCAGCTTTTGATCTTAAACGCTTTGTATTATGCCATAAATTCCGGTTCCCCGGCTGAAAATAAAATATTGGCTTGCAAGGCAGCACTTTATTCAACCATGTTCACAGAAGCCCCGCCGGATCAAAAAAGCACGCAGAATGAAATAAGGGACGAAGCAGCAAGCTATCTGGGGGAATACAAGGCAAGCGACAAGGATATAATCGATCTTATTGCAAAAAAATGGGATTTTGACAAAAATATTAATTCAAGGCTTGTAACAATACAGGCTTTGGAAAAAATAGGCACCGAGGACTCTGCAAAAATACTGGCGGACAAACTTGACTATTATATTGATAAAACCGGGGATGGTGCCAGATTGGGTATGACTGAACAGGAAGGCAACAGACTGGTTATTGCGCTGATAAGGGCACTGGGCAATATTCCCAATTCCATCGGAATCGAGGAATTGAACAGACTTGTGACCAGTCCGGATTTTGGTGATATCATTAAAAGGGAAGCAGCCGCCGCTTTAAAGAAAAAACCCGCAGTAAGTAATAACAAGAAGCAATAGCGGATTCAGTCAAGCTGTCCGACCTTTATCATTGCCCGGTTTGTCAGGATGATTCCTCCGGTTAAAACGACAAATATATTGCCAAAAATGCCCATGTTAAATTTGCCCTGGTGCCTATAAGCCCTATTGCCGGGCCGATGATAAAATAAGACAACCTGAATATCCAGTTTTGAATGGAAATAACTGTCGCCCTTTTATTGCTGTGGGTCTCCTGGTGGATATATTTGACCAGCACGGGCATATTCAATCCTCTTAAAACGGGGATCAAATAAATACCTATTAATTTGAAATAACCCGGTAAAATTATAATCAAGATATAGCCGATCAAACATGGCAGGAACATTATCCAGATGATATTGACCTTTCCGAAAATTTTTTCGATTTTGTCTGCAAAGTGGCTCGTTATGCCTGAAGGAATTGAAATTGCCGCCCACAGTACACCGAAGAGCCACACGGGGATTTTTTCTTCCTGCCAGAGAGGTTGGTAAAGCCAGACGCCGAGCATCGTGCAGAGGTTGAAGAATGCCATAAGCGGCAGAATAAATTTGACGATTTTACTTTTTAAAAAAACGAACCTGAATATCTTGTAAAAGCCGTAGATAGTTCCTTTCGGATGCGTGTAGACTTCCCGCTCGGGTTCTGTGATGAAAAGGCATGATATGAAGGTTACAAAATTGAAAATTCCCGTGATAAAAAACAAGTATTCTATCGGGATGACAATGAGCATCAGGCTTCCGGTCAATGCCGAAAAAAGCTCGCCGAAGTATGAGAATCCCAACTGCTTTCCCTCTGTCCCGGTAAACCTGCCGGATTCATTCAATTCCTTGAGGCTTTCAAACAAGAGCGAGGTATCGGTTCCCGATATCATGCTGTAGCCTATGCCGATTATGATTTCCGACATGACATACTGAGAGAAATTCTGGAACAGCCCGTAAATTATCCACCCGGCTGAAATTATTC
>JBJKSS010000046.1:0-3723 GCA_046703745.1 Spirochaetota bacterium | reverse complement strand
ATATTATATATTGAGATTATTTAAAAAAGCACAAGCTTGTTTGAATAATCTCTTTTTTTATATGCCCCTTAGATATAATTTTTGAAAAAATTCACTATTCTGTCTTTTGTAGAGGCTCCTATCATTCTGTTGATTTCCACTCCGTTGTTGAATAAAATCAGAGTTGGTATGCTAGCCACATTATAATTCATAGCAATATTCTGATTATTATCTACATTACATTTGCCGACTGTAATAATATCTGCAAATTCATCGGAAATTTCCTCAATCAACGGGCCTATCATTTTACACGGGCCGCACCATGGGGCCCAAAAATCCACAAGCACCGGTTTTGCTGATTTTATTACATCCTTGTCGAAGTTCTCTTCCGTTATCTGAATTTCTTTACTCATAAAGCCTCCTTTAAAAGTAAAAGATGTCTCATCAATAATTACTTTTTTATTTTAATGATGACTCAAATTAAAATATATCCCAGCTAAAAATAAAAAGCAAATTATTTTTCAAAAAATAAAATTAAAATGATTTTTATTATCTACAACTTTTTTATCATTATATCAAATAAATTCTCCCTAAAATATTGTAAATATACGAATAAATACTGTTGATTATTTCCCTAAATTTATTATTATATAAATAACCGGTTATAAATTAAGGGTTTAATGCAGATGAAAAAATTAAGTAAAGACGGCAGCGTACATGTCACTAATGAAATAATAAATTCAATAACCCACATGGCGGGTTCAATTTTTTCATTACTGGGCATGGTGTTACTGATAGTAAAGGCAAGCGCCCTGAAGGACCCCTGGTACATAGTAAGCGTCTCAATTTACGGCGGATTCCTCTTTTTAATGTTCCTGTCAAGTACCCTGCATCACAGCATAAATACGAAAGTTAAAATAATGAGAATTTTAAGACTGATAGATTATCTCTCTATTTTTCCCCTTATCGCCGGAACATTCACGCCTGTTTGTCTTGTTTTGGTAAGAAACCAGACCGGATGGGCTGTATTCGGTGTAATCTGGGGACTGACTATTGCGGGTATGTTCATCAAGACATTTATCAGGAAACTGCCCAAATGGGTTACAAACACCCTTTATATTTGCATGGGCTGGACAGGAGCGGTGCTCGCAATTCCGTATTTATCCATAGCCGGCTACCTCGGGTTCAGCCTGCTTATTGCGGGAGCATTTTTTTATTCATTGGGTTTTCTGATTTTTACTATTGAAAAGCCGAATCCTGTTCCGGGCATATTCGGTTTTCATGAAATATGGCACATTCTTGTCATTCTCGGGGCCTTTAGTCATTATATAATGATTTATATAAGCATCTTCCCCAACAATTAATATTTAAGGACAAAATTATCATGCATCAGGACAAGGTTTGGAAAATTTTGAAAAAAGAAGCTGTATTCAATTCGAAAATATTCGATATTGATAAGCTCGACTGCTATCTCGAATCTAAAAAAATGAATCATCATTTTTATTCGATAAACCTTCATAACTGGGTTAATGTTTTTTCACTCACCAGGGACGGCAGGGTCATAATGGTTAGACAGCACAGGATTGGGAAAAACATCGTCACACTTGAGGTGCCTGCCGGTGCCATCGACGATGGGGAAAAACCCGAAGAAGCGGCAATACGGGAGCTCGCGGAAGAAACAGGTTATTTCCCAAACAAATTAATATTTTTAAAGCAGATTGCGGTTAATCCTGCTATTCAGAATAACACCTGCTTTTTCTTCCTCGCCCTGGATTGCATAAAAAACAGCGATACCCGTTTTGATGCCGCAGAAGAGCTTGAACTTGTGATTAAAGACAGGGATGTAGTTTTTAACTATCAATATACCAATGACATAGATAATTCCCTTTCTTTCCTTGCCGTTATCCTGGCAAAAGAATATATAACAAAAAACGGAATATAACGTAATGTTAAAAAAATGGCTCCTCTTTGTCCTGCTGTTTTTGCCGCTTTATCATGCAGCATCGGAAAAGCTGAAAATTGCCCTGTGGGATATAAGGGAATCGAACGCTGATGAAAAAACAGTAAATCAGGCTTCAGACAAAATCAATGCGGATCTTTTTTATATAATATCCGGCAATAATGACGATTACGGCATTAAAGAACTAAAGTATAAACATGTTTTATTCAATGACCCGGGTAACTCGGTCAAATATACCCTGTTTTCAAATATTGAAACCGATTCTGTTTCGAATAAGGCAATGATCGTTCCGTATAAGAATGACAAAAATTATCATTTTTCACAGGATACAATCGTTACAAAATTTTCTGCCGGTAATAATAAAAAAATATATATTATTTTCTATGGATCGGATTATAGTGATAATAATCCGGTTGAATACGGCAAAAAAACAGCCGAGGTCAAGGCTCTTCTTGATATTATCGCCGGAATTTATGCCGGTGACAAAAATCCATATATCATCCTTACAGGCAATTTCAATACGGAAAGATCGTCCGAAATTTTAAACATAATCCAGAAGAGCGGATTGATAATTTTAAACTACAAATATGACATAAAAAAACTTTCCACCATGGTTTCGGATCAGAAAGAAAAAGAGCCTTTGTATTTCATTATTAACAAACCATTAATGTCTGTAAGCAGCATCAAATCACTAAAAAGCATTAAAATCAGGGGATTAAAAACTTTCCCGGTCTGTCTTGAATTGGAAATCAAATAGATTTTTCCATATAAACAAAATCAACATTGTCATGAATTTCTTTTTTAAAAATTTTATACCCGCATTTTTCATAAAACGCGACGTTTTTCAAACTTCGCCCGCCTGTGAATAATTCAAAGCGGGTTATTTTATCTTTAAAGGCATCTTCAATATGCTCCATCAGTTTTTTTCCAAGACCGCAGTTTTGCAGGTGGGGATGATCTTTGTCCCTCCCAATTGGGCAGGTGCCGCCTTTTATAAAGGCACGGGCCGAACCGATGATTTTATTATCAATACATGCCTTTATTACTGTCTGATTTTTAATGTCATCGATTAATTGTTCGATCGTCTGTGTTAATGGAGGGATATTATAATTGTCATAAAGTTTTGCTTCACTCAGGAAACATAGCTTTTGAAGATCGAGGATATCCTGTGCATCTTTAATACCGGCCCTGATGATCCTGATTTTTTCCATACCCTTACCTACCGAAATTAATTTTGCTGCACATTTTAACCTTTAAATATAATCACAGACAGTTAAACCCTTCATTCAACGCCCTGAAATTAATATCAATCAACGACTTATTCCTTGCAGAAATCACATCCGGCAGGGCATTGATTATTGTATCCAGCTTTATGATGCCGGTAAGCTTTATCAAGCCGCCAAGCATGACCATATTTGTGCTTTTAATGCTTCCGATCCTGTCTGCAATATTGGACGCGTCGATATAGAATGATTTGAGGTCGTCCCTTGACACTTTGTCGTTTACCAGTGAACTGTTTACAATGATGGTTCCGTTTTCAATGCATTTTGACTCGAATTTTTCCTTGGACGGCTGGTTTAATACCAGCGTTATATCCGGCTTTTCGATTATCGGTGAAGCTATTTTCTTGTCGCTTATTATCACAAAACAGTTGCATGTGCCGCCGCGGACCTCTGCCCCGTATGAAGCAACATGGGTCACTTCCCTGCCTTCAAGCAATGCGCTGTATGCCATAATTTTCCCTGAAAGAATGATCCCCTGTCCGCCGAAACCGGCTATTATTA
>JBJKSS010000045.1:0-4513 GCA_046703745.1 Spirochaetota bacterium | reverse complement strand
CTGAAAGTTTTCCTGAATTTGTACTCGTCCTTCTTGCCTGTGTTCCAGTTGTCAATAGCCCTGTGATAACCGACGATACGGGTGTAGACTTCCGTCTTCGTTCCCCTGACATCTTCAAGTTTTTTTTGCAGATCCGCAATTTGTTCATCAATCTGCTGAATTGTTGCAAGCATAATTTACCTCCCCTCTTTTTTTTATTTTATTACATTTTTACGCATAAAGCGTATAATTTTTTTTAAATTTTAAGCCTTTGTCAGGGTTTCCTTTTCCTTTTCGAGTTCATAGATTCTTTTTGCAATGTCCCTTTTTTGCTCCTCTTCGCAAATCGGGCAGTACTGCTTCTCGCCGTTCAAATACCCATGCACCGGGCATACGGAAAAAGTCGGTGAGATTGTGAAATACGGTATGCGGTAATTATTGGCAATCGCCTTGACAAGACTGCGGCATGCCTTCCAGTCGCTTATCGCCTCTCCTATGAAAGAATGAAAAACGGTGCCGCCCGTGTACATGGACTGCAGCTCTTCCTGCAAGTCAAGGGCCTCGAAAATATCATCGGTATAATCCACCGGAAGCTGCGACGAATTGGTATAATAGGGCTCTTCCGTGCCGCTTGTAATTATATCAGGGAACTTCTCCTTGTCGTGCTTTGCGAGCCTGTAGCTCGTGCTTTCTGCGGGGGTTGCCTCGAGGTTGAATAACACTCCGGTTTCTTCCTGATAATCGGCAAGCTTTTTCCTCATGTATGAAAGAATTTCTTTTGCAAAAGCCGCCCCTTCAGGATCAACTATGTTTTTACCCATGAAATTAAGCAGGCATTCATTCATTCCATTAATGCCAATCGTCGAAAAATGGTTGTTAAAATGGCCCAGGTACTTTTTTGTATACGGGAAGAATCCGTTTTCCAGAAGCCTCGTAATAACCTTGCGCTTTATCATCAGGGACTCGTATGAGAGCCCCATAAGATAATCAAGCCTTCTGAAAAAATCTTCCCGTGTATTTGAAAGATAACCGATCCTCGGCATGTTGATGGTCACAACACCGATCGATCCGGTAAGTTCATCTGCACCGAAAAGACCTCCGCCTTTTTTCCTGAGCTCCCTCTTGTCAAGCTGGAGCCTGCAGCACATTGATCTGACATCAGACGGATTGAGGTCGCTGTTTATGAAATTCTGGAAATACGGCGTGCCGAATTTCGCGGTTATTTCAAAAAGCAGTTTCGCATTGGGACTTTCCCAGTCAAAATCGTTTGTGATGTTATATGTAGGTATCGGGTACTGGAAACCTCTTCCGGCTGCATCGCCTTCGAGCATCAGTTCGAGGAACGCCCTGTTGATCATGTCCATTTCCTTCTGGAAATCTCCATAAGGTTTGTCAAGAGGCTCTCCGCCTACTATTGCGGGCCTGTCCTTCAAATCTGCCGGAACCACCCAATCGAGCGTTACATTGGTAAAAGGAGCCTGACTGCCCCATCTTGACGGAGTGTTAACGCCGAAAACAAAGCTCTGTATTGCCTGTTTTACTTCCGGATATGTCATGTTGTCTACCCTGACAAATGGTGCAAGAAACGTATCGAAGCTTGAGAATGCCTGCGCACCCGCCCATTCATTCTGCATGATGCCGAGAAAATTGACTATCTGAAATATTAATGTATAAAGATGCTTTGCCGGTTTTGAGCTGATCTTGTTTTTTACCCCGCCGAGCCCTTCTTCGATGAGCTGCCTCAAGGACCAGCCTGCGCAATAGCCGCTGAACATTCCCAGGTCATGGATATGAAAATCGGCATCCCTATGGGCATTGGCCACATCTTCGGGATAAATATTTTTAAGCCAGTAATTTGCCGTAATTGCACCGGAGTTATGCAGGATGAGCCCGCCCAGGGAAAAATTGACATTGGAATTTTCATTAACGCGCCAGTCGGACTGGCTCAAATAGCCGTCCATGGTGGAATTAATGTCGAGGAAAAGCTTTTTGGAATTTCGCATTACCTCGTGTTTTTCCCTGTATATTATGTAGGCTTTTGCTATTTTTACCTGGCGGTCTTCGATCAGAACGGATTCTACAATATCCTGAATTTCTTCGATCGAGGGTATGGAATTCGGATGGCGGGTCTTCATGAAATCTTCAATTTGACTCTCGGCATTTTCGGTGAGCTTTTCTATCAGGTTTTGATCTTCAATGCCCACTGCATTTGCAGCCTTGGAAATTGCATTTAAAATCTTGTTTCTTTCGTAAAATTCTATCTGGCCGTTTCTTTTAACTACCCGCCGTATAACGGTCTCCCTGGACATGTTTCTTTTTTTAAGATCGAGAAAACTCTCCCAGTCATTAAGCGTTGTCTTGTTTTCTTCCATCTCCCCCCCCTTTTACGCCGGATATGTTATTAATCTCTCTAATGAACTCTTTTACATCCTCAAACTGCCTGTATACCGAAGCAAATCGTATATAGGCAACCTGATCCATTTTATGAAGCTTTTCCATAACCATCTCTCCCAGATCCTGGGAAGAAATCTCATGGGTTTCCCCGGCAAGCCTGACAGCTTCATCATGATTATTGTCTAATAAATCTTCAAATTCCGGCCTGGATATCGGACGCTTCTCTACAGCCTTGTCGATCCCGCTGGCAAGCTTGTCTATGCTAAACTCTTCACGCCTGCCGTCCCTCTTTACTACCATAAGGGCTTTTTCTTCAATATGTTCAAAAGTTGTAAATCTGAAACCGCATTCGATACATTCGCGTCTGCGTCTGATACTTATACCTTCAGCAATATTACGAGTTTCTAATACTTTATCTTCCGTACAGCCACAAATCGGACATTTCATTCTTATAACACTAAATATATGGTATGAATTACCAGTTTTTATAAAATACACCACTAAATATGGTATGTCAACATTTTTATTATTTTTTTTTAAAATATTTGTAACAAAGATTTAACATTAATTTGACCATGCAAAGATCGAGCACTCAATGCGGATCGCTTCGGAATACTCGCGATGACGGCTGTCATTGCGAACGAAGTGAAGCAATCCGCGTTGAGTGCTCGACCGTCTATTGGGAAGTTGTAGATGCCGGAGCTGTAGTAGTCGTTGTTGTACTTGATGGAGTAGTTGTTGTTGCCGCCGGATTGGTAGTTTGTTCCGTTGAATTCGGATCCAGAGATATATCGGGCTGCTGCCACTGGCCTGTCCATTTACCCTGATCCTGATAATTATATACGGCATCGACTTTGGTCTTGTTGAAGAGCTTCATCAACTGATTTTTCGTACCTATGCCCCATGTGACGGAAAAAGAAAAATAATTCTCCCAGTTATACCTGCCTTTGGAAGTATCCGTCTCCTGGGTAAGCGACAACTGGGGGGCACCGACATACGAAAATGAAAGCGTCCAGTCGCAGATGGAATGACTCAGTGTTACTTTTATGAGTTGAAGATTAAAATTACTTTTCCTTCTGACCTTAATATCGCCAAAGTCAAATGAATTGGCGAGATCCTTGAAAAACAGGCTCAATCCATCCGGGGCATAATATCTGTACATTTTCCTGTTTTCGCTCATAACAGTAAATTCTATCGAAGTAAAATATTTGGTGCTCTCTGCTATTACCAGTTTGGCAGAAAAAGAAAAAGTCAGCCTGTTATTGTCGTAATAATCCGGACTGAACTGCTTGAGGGAAGAATCATCATAGGCCAGGTTTGTGGTATCATAATAGGGCGCGTGGTTAACGACAAAAGTATACTTAATGCTTGGCGTCAGAATAAGTTTAAAATAATTCCAGAATACTGGTATTTCATTTATTTCGTGGCTTATTTCCAGAGTTCCGTTATCAAGCTCAAATCCGTACCCGGTGTGCTTGAAATTAAACTGCTTGAATGTCAGATCCACCTTTATTATGTCCATTAGCAGGTGCAGGGAAACCGTTTGTGAATCCAGAAAGAAAAAATTTTCATATTTGTTGTTTACACTGTTCCAGAGAGGAACAGTTCTGTCCCATTTAAACAGGGTGGTGGATGAAAAATCCAGCCAGTCACCGGAGGGCAGTTTTGCATTCTCAAACAATGTCCCGGGGATTTTTAAAGACAGCACATGCTTGTTTTCCATGGTCATGATTTTATATTTATCCAGTTTTTGCTGTTTTTCAGTCAGATCGGTGAAATAAGGATTGATTTTTTTTAAAAAAGTAATACTCATTCCATAATTAATTATGGAATTAAACAATGAAACGGACAGATTGTCATCCGGAAAAACCTGCAAGGTGCTGCTGACTTTTTTGTTCAAGTCGGAAAAATTGCCTATATTGATCAGCCTGAATATCAGGTCATTGCTGATGTTTGCAATCTGCATTGAGGTATTCGGCGTGTATGAATATTTCGTATTCAACGTAATGTTATCGAACATATCCCTGTAATTTTCCGGGCCATACCAGAAATTTACAGGATCGAAAAAATTATCAATTTTATCATAAAGATTTTCATGGAGCCGCCCATTTTCGGTATAATGGTTCCTGTAGCAAAGATA
>JBJKSS010000044.1:0-5019 GCA_046703745.1 Spirochaetota bacterium | reverse complement strand
CCGGTTTGTTGAAAACATTCTCGGCTTTCAAAACCGAAATGCAGCCGGAAGAATCTTTCTTTTCAATCATCAATTCGCACATGATTTGATTTTACCAGAAATAAAAGAAAAGTCAAATCAGGGCACCGGTAAATTTGGCAAGGATATACATATCCTCGTCAAACGCCCTGACTGTATGAAACAAATTATCCGGGATCAATGAACAGACACCGGGATAATATTCCGTTGTCCTGCCGTCCATTATGAGGCTTCCCCTGCCGCATATTACGGTGTGCACCTCGAGCTTTTTATCATGTATATGGCGGCCTATCTCACAGTTTTTTTCAATCTTCACCAGATGAATACTGAGCCTGTTGTCCGTGGACTCGCCTTTGATGATATGTTTCAGATACACCCCTTTGAATGAAGGATGTTTGTGCCACTCCAGACCGCCGATGTTTTGTTTTTCATCATTGATTAAAACCGCTGCTTTTTCGAGGCAATTTGTAAATTCGTTCATATAATTCTCCCTGTAAGAAATATTTTGGCCCGAGATTAACATTTGAGGCGAATTTATTATTGTAATATCTTGCTGTTTTTCGGAAATTAGACATTGCATCTTGTGATCAAAAATTTCCGCTTTGCCCCCGAATCGGCCAGCACGAAACCTGTTTTCGACGAGGGGCATTCGCCCATTTTCTGATCGGTACTTTGCACTTAATCTATTGGAAATTGAATATTATGAGTAACAGAACCGGAAGAGGTATAACCGGTAACATTCCAGTCTGCAAAGATATAAGGTAAATTGCGTACCCAGCTTATATAAAATGCTCCATTATGTGCCACTTCGATTTCATATTTACCATCCTCTTTCGTTGTCATTTTATTGCCATTGCAGGTTACTTCCACGTCCTTGCATGGCAGGCCGGATTTATTCGTAATTATCCCCGAGACAATCGTCCTGTATTCTACTTCGTCCGGCTGCTGCATTTCGAAATTTTTGGTTATTGAGGGCGTGTCATTAATATTGTTTATGGTTTCAACGCAGGTAACATATCCATTCATACCTGCCATGATTGTCACCCAGCCGTCATGCTGCACCGTCAACTCATAATGCCCGTCAGCATCGGTATTCGTTTTAAAATCACCGACAAAAATTTGTACCCCTGCCAGCCCGGATTTATCCGATGATTTTATTACATTGCCTGAAATTTTAGTTTCATAAATCCATTTGCAGGATATTACGGGGCTGTAGGTCAGGGTTGTGCTCACATTTTTAATGGTTTCTGCCCAATCATAAAAGCCTTCTTTTTTATTCGTGATTTTCAATTCGCCTTCATTATTAAAATTCAGACACTCATAATTTCCATTTGAATCCGTCATCAATACTGCTTTGTTCGGCTTTGCGCTTCTTTTATCACCATTATCAGTTATTTCAATTATGGCATTGGGCACCGCCTGGACATTCCCAAGCTTGTCCTTGTATGAAATTGTTCCGTTTATGTTCGTATGAAGATCCTTGTGCAGGTCTATTTCGCACCAATACGGATAATTGTCCTTCCCCTCAAGGGTAATTGTTATTGAATTTGATGTAAAACCGGGCATGGACGCGGTGATAGCATAAGTGCCGTTTTTAACATTCTCAAACACGCAATATCCATCGCCGCAATCTTCATCTTTATATGTCAGTTTTGTTTCTCCGTTAATTACAACTGCTGCCCCGTTTATTCCTTGTTCCTGTAGATTCAGGACATTGATTTCTATTGTTGTGCCATTAGTATTTTCGCTGCTGGTGTTTCCATCGCTTCCGGTGCTCCCGTCAGGCGGACTGCAGCCGAAAATTAAAAGGATTAATAATATTGAAAAAGCAACACATTTTTTCATGCTGGAATCTCCTTTGGATGATAATAATATCACTCGTAAACAGAAATTCCAATACAGGAAAACCCTGATTTTGATAAAATTTTTTATAGAATTATTTTTTCCTGTAATCCAGCCTTGTCATCAATAACTGGAACAGGCCGTCGATCGTGAATCCAAGCAGTCCTATGGCGATTATAACTGCCATGAGCTTGTCGTATTCTATTGAATCCCTTGCGTCGTTGATGAGGTATCCCAGGCCGCTCGATATGCCGAGGAATTCCGCAGGAACAAGCACGATCCATGCGACACCCAGTGCAAGGCGCAAACCCGTAAGAATATAGGGAATGCTTGCAGGGAAGATTACGAAAAAAAACAGTTGTGTGTCCCTTGCTCCCTGGTTTTGCGCCATTTTAACCCAGTCCTGCTGGACATTCACAACCCCCTGTGCCGTGTTGATTATAATGGGCCAAACAGTGGAAATTGCTATCAAAAAATAAATAGCCTTTTCAAAGTTTGGAAAGACTATAAGGGCAATCGGCATCCATGCAAGCGGGCTGATCATTCTCAAAAACTGGATCGGGATGTTGGTGAGGTCGCGGAGATTTTTGTAAAATCCTATAATAAGCCCGAACGGTATTCCGATGACAGCGGCTATTACCATGCCGATGAAAATCCTTTTCAGGCTGTCCAGAACCGAATGCCAGAAATATGACATGAAGATCATTTTTATCAACGCTTTAAAAGTAGGGCCGGGGAGGAAATCGGTAAAATCTTTGAGGTTTGGGTTTGATAAAATGACAGCACCCGCGGCGAACCAGATTAAAAGGAACAACAATACTCCGGCAAGCATGATTAAATATCTGGAAATTTTTTTTTCTTTCCTGTTCGGTTCATTAATTTTTTTTAAGGAATGCATGGCGCTCTTTTTATATATCAATTACTTCTTCCCTCTCCCACGGAGATGCCAGGTCCATTGAAGGGAATTTTTTTATTCCCCCGGCGTATTCAATTGCTTTCTTGACAAACCTGTAGTCAATTACATCGTCTGCGACAAAATTTGCATCGTATTTTTTAAGGAAATTATTGTCACCTTCGACAAGCGTATTTTTAAGGGATTCAAACATGAATTTTGTCGCAGACGGATATGGATATGGCTGGAACCCTATCCTGTCAATGTGCCATTCGGGATGCCGGATCGCCTGTGGTATGTTGCCGTCGCCGTATTCTTTTATATCGTAGTCAGTGAAAACTTTCAAAGTTACCTTTTCATCAACCGGCAGGTATCCCCTGCCGTCCCTGCTTAAAATTTTTGCCGTCTTGACCCTGTTGTCCAGTATCCATGCCTCTGCCCTGACAATGGCATTAACAATTTTTTGTGTGAATGCCATTTTTGAATTAATGAGATTTTCCTTCATGACAACGGTGCAGCAGGGGTGATTTTTCCACATGTCTCCGGTGAACCTCAGTATTTTTGCCTTTATTTTAAGTTCGCCCAGCGCATTGAAAGGCTCGGCTACAATGTAACCGTCGATTTTTTTTGCGGCAAGCGACAACGGCATATCCGGCGGCGGCAAAATGAAAAGGTTGACCTCGCTGCTTTTCAATTTTTCACTCTGTGGCCTGATAACAGGCTTGAGCCCGAATTTTTTCAAGCCGAGCTGGAGGATAACGTTGTGCATCGAATACCAGAAAGGCACGGCAATCTGCTTCCCGCCGAGATCGGCAAAGCTTTTTATTGATCCGTCTCCCCTCACTGTAAGTGCGCTTCCGTTCGTGTGGTCCCATGCAACTATTTTTACACCCGTATTGTTGTTGTAACGCATCCATATCGGTATTGGCATGAGGAAGTGCACGAGGTTTACCCTGTCCGCAAGGAATGCCTCTATGAGAGCCGACCAGCTCCTGATTAAAACTGGCTCCGCCGCCTTGAGTCCTTCATCCTTGAAATAATTGTTTGCATGTGCGATTAACAGGGGCGTTGCGTCCGTTATGGGAATATATCCTATCCTCACGGTATCTTCGGATCTTGCGCATTTTGTATTAATAAACATCTGTGAGCCAATCGCCGCTGCCACGACGGATTTTTTTAAAAAATCCCGCCTTGATATTTTTTTAATCTTTTTCATAGCCGTTACTCTCCATCCTGTAATAGATTTGTCTTAATCTTCTCTGTATCTCGTATTTTAAATCGAAGAGCTTCTTGTTGGTCAGATCCCTCGGGTATCTCAAGTCAATGTCAAAGACGTATTCCACCCTGGAAGGCCTCGCACCGAAGAGCACGATCTTGCGGCCGAGGAGGAGCGCCTCATCGATGTCATGAGTTACAAAAATTATCGTGTAATGTTCGATGAGCCAGTTTCTTATTAATTCCGACTGTATCTTCGACCTGTTCACGATGTCAAGGCCCGTAAAAGGCTCGTCCAGGAGAATTATTTCCGGCTGGTTTATCAGGGCCCTGGCGAATGCAACCCTCTGTGCCATGCCATGGGAGAGGTTGTGAGGATATGTTTTGACGAATTTTTTCAGCCCGAGCAAATTGATGTATTTCTCAAAAAGCTTGGTGGTGTCTTTTTTTTCATTACGGATTTTTGCACCGAACAGTATGTTTTCCCTGACATTGAGCCATGGAAGCAGTGCGGGCTGCTGGAATATGAATGATCTTTTGTAATTCGGCCCGGATATTATTGTATCATCGATTTTAATATCGCCCGAAGTCGGATGAAGGAACCCCGCAACAAGGTTGAGGAATGTGGTTTTGCCGCACCCGGATTCGCCGAGGATTACGATAAAGTCTCCCTTGTTGATATTAAGACTGATGTTATTCAATACCATCAGCTCTTCATTGCTTGCAAGCTTGTATGAATAATAGAGATTTTTAATGGAAATGCTCTTCATAATAGGACAATTCTATAAGATTATGATCCCGCGTGTCAATTTATTTGTCGGGCACTTAAAATTATATTTTATTTTTTAAAATCTTCCAGACAAGGCGACTGCCTGCCCTGTGGGATTCAACAAGTCTTTCCTGTTTCAAAAATTTCAGGATATTGTAAACAATCGCCAGATAATGGAAACGGTTAATGCCGATTGGAACGGGGAACAATTTTGCGGAAATCTGTGTTATTGCCGAATCGGCTTTAGTTAAAATATCAAGTATCCTGGCAGGCAGGTTTTCAG
>JBJKSS010000043.1:0-9553 GCA_046703745.1 Spirochaetota bacterium | reverse complement strand
TGAAACTTCTCACAAAATCATTCAACACATTGTCACTTGCATCCTGCTCGCTTATCTTCTCCAGTCTGCCCAATACACCATCATAATCAAACTTGTGAATGCTCCCGTCCGGATACTTCATACTTGTAACCATACCTGCATCATTGTATTCATACTCAAATGAATAAATATTGCTTAAACCAGTCTTCATTGTTATTTCATCCGACAACGTTGTGTCCCTTAATTTCCTGTCCAGCTTGATAACCCTGTTCCCATAATCGTATACATAATGCTCTATCAGGTTCCCGTTTGCTATCCTTACCGCATTGCCGCGGTTGTCATAGCAAAGGTCAACCGTACTTTCAATCGTGTTATTCTTGTAATCATCAACGCTCTTGTAATGTATTGACTTCGTGTTCCTTCCTAACTCATCATATTCAAATACTATTACCTGACCCTTCCTGTCCGTCTTATTCACCAGCTTGCCTGCATCGTCATACGTCATGCAGTCAGACCCCGAGTTGTCACCATATACCTGCTCTACCAACAGGTTTCTCTCATCATATCTGTACTTCGTTACTATTCCCTTCGCATCAGTGAAGCTTACCTTCCTGTTTAACTCATCGTATCCAAAAAAATAATCCTGGACATCCTCCGCATTCGTGTTCCTGTCACCACTTGCCTTTACCTCTATTACATTTCCGTTCCAGTCCCTCTTCTCGTACACAACCCTGCCCTCAGGGCTTATCGTGTTTGTGCTGTTTTCCGCATCATTGTAACTTATCTGCTTGATGTCCGTCCTCCCGCTTGCCGTATCCGGATACAACACCTTCAGCTTCCTGCCTATATCATCATACTTCACTACCCAGGTCTTGTCATGCCTGGCATACGACTTGCCCCCTACTATCACATCAACGCTTTGATCATTCGCATCCGGGTCCGTGAGCGTTATCATCCTCCCGAGGCTGTCGTACTCCATCTTCTTATCAGAATGCACACTGCCCCCTTCGCCGTATTCTATCTCATCTTCAACCAGACCGGTCCCGTTACCCTGTTTGCCTGTTACCTTTACCTCTCCCTTCGACTTGTCTATATCCGCCTCTGTACGCACATAATCATTCTGATAATCTATTGTCATCCTTGCTCCCGGATTATCCTTCCTCGAGGCAAGAAATGCAGATACATAGGTGCTTCCCATGAAATCATCAAAATCATTCTGCGGATTCGCAGCATCAACAGGTGTCGCAAACCCCCTCTCGTCATCAAGATCGGGATTTACTACCTCAACTTCCTCTCCGTCCTTGTCATAATAGTGTTCCTTCGCATAACCATCGTTGTCTATCTCTATCCACAAACTCCCGTCGGAGTTGAATACCTTCCAGCTCCTTATACGCACCTTCTTCATTCCCGTCGGATCGTTTTGCCAATTCGCATTCACATCCCCTGACGGCCAGCTTGCTATGCTTACATCGCTCCATACCTTCACCGGAAAACAGTGGTATGTACTGTCGTACACCGTGTTTACTGCATTCCCAAGCGCATCAGTCTTCTTTATTACATTCCCCCATGCGTCATAATCATAGCTCGCTGTATTAACAGCACGCTTCGTGCCGTCCGCATTCTCCAAATATATTATCTCCTTTAAAACCTGACCCTTCTCGTTTATCATTACCTGGCTGTCATAGCTCTTCTGTTTCCCCTCAACTGTAACAAGCCTGCTCGTGTTTACCGGTATGCTGTACTTGTCATCATACTCCCTTATCGTCACAAGCCCAACCCTGTCCTCAAACCTCTTCAAATTTCCCCTGCTGTCATACTGGTATTTCTGACTGTAGGCGAATGAACCCTGCTTGTATATCTCCTCCAGCGCCTTCGTCCTGTCAGAGTTGTACGTGTAGTCCGTCAATTTTTTGAATCCGTCAAGCGTTGTAACAAGCAGTGTGTCCAAAACCTGATACTTGTTCTTGTCCGTGTTTAAAGAATATGTATAAGTCGTTGTTATGTTCCCTAGCTGAATAACTGCTGTGTACTGGTTGTAATTCCCAGACTCCCCGTTGTCATGATATATATACTTCGTGTCATTGAGTGTGTTCCCGTGTCTGTCAACCATATACTCCCGGCTTATCTTGTAATACTGCATGAACCCGTTGTAAAAATATTTGGTGAACATTCCTTTTGCCGGTACCTCGTATTCCATCTCCCTTTTGTTCCTGAACTTCTCCGTACCGTCCGCATCCTTCGTATATACGCTTGACACACAGGTCAGGAGCATGTACACATTCTTCGACACGGACCTCGTGCTGTCATATGTAAAATCTGCCTCCCCTTCCGTATAATCATACTTCGTAACATTCCCCATCGGATCGGTCACGCTTACAAGATTGTACGGCACCGCATAATCTATTACATCGTCTTTCAGGCTGCTTACTGTTGTATATTTCTCCGCACTTTCATACTCGTAAATAACTTTGCGGGTTTCTGTCTGCATTCCCCTCGTACCGTCCGCATTCTTGACACCTGTATTAACATCATAATCTATTTCACCCAAATTACCGTTACCATCATAATTGAATACTATCTTCCTGCCTATACTGTCTATTGCCAATCTCAACTTGCTTGCTGCGTCATACAAATACCAGATCCTGTTTAATCCGGTCCTGTCCTCCTGCATCATCAGCCGGCCGTCTTCCCTGAAGTAGTATTTTTCATTGGTCTTCAGTATAAGCACATACTCGCTCCTGTCAGACGGATTGTCATTTATCCCGTACTGGTTCTTCATGTCTGTAAGGTCACTTGTCAGGTCCGAATACGCAACCGACATCCCGGTTTCCCTTGAGTAAACCCTCATGTCCGTAAGGTCATACCCCAGCAAATTCGATTTATCCGGATTGTTTATCTTCATTCCTCCCTGATCGATCTCATAAACATTCCCTGCGTAAAACAGGCTTATCACCTCTGTGCCGGAGCTTGTGTCACTGTATATGTACGGTATGTTGGTGTTCCAGCCAGTGCCGATCTTGTTGTACTTTTCAATCGTCTGGCTGGAGAGCCTGTTCTTGCCTGTTGATGTTTCACAGTACATGTTGAACACATTGGATTGATTTACGCTCCATATCCTTCCGAATGTAAAGTTGTATCCTGCCCTGCCCGGCAGAGTAAGGTCAGTCTCTGATATAGTTATGTTGCCGGTCTGCGGATTGACGTCGCCAGCCTTTTCATTGAACGGAAGGTTTAACCCCGCATCATACCGGCTGTCCTGCTGGGAGAATATCAATTGACTGCTTATGACTATCAGCAATACGATAATCAAAAGACTTTTGGGACACGAAGACCACGAAGGAATACCAAGAGCACGAAGCTTTTCCTGAAAGCTAAAAACAAAACCTTCTTTCTTCCTTCGCAGCCTTTCTTCTTGTACCAATTTTCTATTTTTTTTATCCATAAATTCTCCCTTTAATCAATACATTCAATATTTTTTTAACCGCCCGTGCCGAATTAATTCGGCACTAGTGAACGCACGAGAGCACAGAGAAAACAAAAAACTCTCCTGTCTTCTCTTGCGGCCTCTTTTTTTTAAAATTTAATAATATAATTAACAGCAACATTCTTTGGGCGGGTTTCTGTTGATACTCGAGGTGTACCATAAACACCTGATACTGCACCACCTGTAGGTCCCCTCTTTGCATACCAGCTACTTGAGGCAGTAGCAAATTGCCAATCTGGGCCATCATTTAAAATATTCCCATCATGAACGTGATTCTGGAATGCGTCCATTTGTTTATCTCCTATATTTCTATTATCAACATCTTGCCAACCATCCGCTCTGGTACCATTACTCGTAGTATTAATACCTCTTAAAAACATCCCTCTTAAATCTGGTGTGCTAAGCATATTAAAAGGATCTGTTTTTAATTTTGATCCATCCGGTATTGCTCTTCCATCACATAATAACCAACCATCAGGGGCACTTGTACCCCAAAAAGCAACAATCGTCCCAACAGGAACAGAAGCATAATCAACCCCCTGCACTCTTAAATTGCCGGTTACCTCTACAACATCATCATTCAATATTTTTATACTGGCCGCACCAACTAAAAGTGCAATCATGCATACTGCACCGACCAGCGCCATCACCTTAACGATTTTATCAAACATGTTTATCTCCTTCATTTTTAAAAATGTTTATATTAAAAGCTTCAAATGAAACTTCATTTACAGATTTTAACTAACCGCCCGCTTCGCTAGAGAACGCAAGAGAACACAGAGAAAGAGAAAACCCTTCCTTTTCCTTTCAAACACGAAGACCTCAAAACAACCAAGCACATAAACCTCTGCCTTAAACAAAACCCAAAAAGCTCTTCTCTTCCTCTCTTGCGTCCTCTGCGTTCTCTAGTCCCGTACTCGCCGACGGGCGGTTAAACCATAGCCCCTTATTTAACCGCCCACTTCGCCAGGACGCAGAGGTTTTTGCAGAACCATTCTTCTTATCCCGTCTTTTAAATATACTTCATTAAAATTAATTATTAATCCGAGCATTTTATTAGTCAGTTTTAAATATGTTAATAACTGAGCTTCATGTATCGGAATAATTTTATCAACACATTTTAATTCAATAATTATTTTGTCTTCTATAAGCAAATCAATCCTGAATCCGCAGGATATTTCTACTTCCTTATAAAGGATTGGGCAATTAACCTCCATTTGAAAACTTATATTAGCTTTTTTAAATTCATAAGCTAAACATTGCTTATAAGCATTCTCCAACAACCCTGGTCCCAATTTTTTATGCACGTCAATAGCAATACCGATTATCCGTTCCGTTAAATCTTTGTAAATAGATTTATCCATTTTAAAAACTCCCAAAATCCTCTATTGCGTTCTCTCACGGTCTCTAGTCTCGTATTTCGTGACAGGCAGTTCAAACCATTGCCATTTATTTAACCGCCCGCTTCGCTAGAGGACGCAAGAGAGCACAGAGAAAAAGAAAACCCTTCATCTTCCTTTCGAACACGAAGACCTCAAAACAACCAAGCACATAAACCTCTGCCTTAAACAAAACCCAAAAAGCTCTTCTCTTCCTCTCTTGCGTCCTCTGCGTTCTCTAGTCCCGTACTCGCCGACGGGCGGTTAATTTTTTCGTGCACGCCTGCCCCTCTCGTTCAAAAATTGCGGGGCCGTGTCCTAACTCTTACTTTTGGACACTAAGACCGCTGAGCAGTATTAAGTTCACGAAGGTTTTCATAAAACAACCCCAATAAAACCCTTCGTGTCTTCCTCTCCCCTTCGTGCACTTCGTGTTCTTTCTCTTCTTCTTAATTAAAAAGACGTACTTATATCCATTTGATAGCTCCCGATTTTATTAACACCTGCGGGAGTGCTTATCGTTATCTCACAGTAGAGATCAATATCACCTGCCGCGCCTCCAAAATCGCTGAAAGAAAACTCATTTGTAATGCCCTTGACAATAGGCTGTGCTGCACCGGAATACGAGCCGTTGTAATACCACTTGAATGTGAGTTCACCGTCGTCAAATGCGGTGTCAGCAGGTAAGGTAATCCTTGCAAATACTGTGGTTTGCGGCCCATTGTATTTATACCAGTCCGTGTCCCTGATCGTATTGCCTGCGCCGTCACTGACAGAATAAATTACAGGCGGATTACCCGGATCAAAAAGGTCTGTAGGATTGTTTATTATATTGGAAATATCATCATTATAGGATTCATAATAATCGATTGACGTATAGCATATACCGAATGCAAAATAGTCCGTTTTGGGATATTCATCCGTATCCTTTATGCAGGCAACCTTGTAAAAATAAGGTGCCCCTGCTGTACAGGTAGTATCTTCGTAACTGTTTGATGCTACGGTAATCCTGACCGGATTTGCATCTGTCTTTGAAATATACTTATATAATGCGTAACCCGTGACACCTGAAACGGCATTCCAGGTAATTGTAATTTTATTTGCCTGTGTCAATACGGTAGCTTTTAATGAACCGTCAACCTTATAATTATTCCCGCCTGTTGACGTGGAAGAAGAAGATGATGATGTACCGGAATCTCCCCCGCCTGAATGGCTGTTATGATTACTGCCGGATTTTGAAGGATTCAACAGATCATTGTATTTTGAATCACATGAAAAAAACAAAGCAACAAAAACAACAATTATTAATGCCGATTTTATTCTATTCAATTTTTTAGACATAAGCCAATCTCCTAAATTAGGTTTTATAAATTTATTTTCAAATTATCAGAGCTGTCATTGGCAGTTCCTGATTTACCGAATTTGAACATAAAATATACCTGTGCCTTAAAATCAAAATAAAACACATCGTATGCGGTAAAATCAAAAATATTATTAACCCCTATTGTAAACATGCCCTTTTTATCGATTTCATATTCAAATCCAATGCCTGTAAACCAGCCAAATGCAGCGGTTGTATAATTATTAATTTTTTTATTGCTTAAACTCTGATAATAATAATCAAGCTGTGCATAAAGGCCAAGACTGTAATTTATAATGTACCTGTCTTTTAATATGAAAAGCAGGTCAACGGGAAATTTAAAAGAAAAGGCATGATAAAATTCTTCAACTATTTCCGGTTTATTTTTTGATAAATTATATAAAAACAAAAACCCCGGCCGGATAGCCAGCTGAAAATTTTTCTTGTTGTCAAACATATATGGTATCCTTACGATTTTTATGCCGGTTTCTACATTCATCAAACCAATAAATAATTTATTCCATTTTCCGAATGGTACAGCATAGCCTGCTGAAAAATCAAAACCCAGATACTCATACAACCTGAAATTCCTGATACTGTCATTAAACTCCCTGTTTTTTCGATAAACCCTTATTTCCTTTTCAATTTTTCTGGTTTCATTCTCATGTGCATTTAAATCCAGAATATCATCTATTGCTTTATTAATTTTAAAAGATGCTTCTTCAAAAAATTCTTCCTTGTCAATAATGGAGGTTTCATACTTTATCTCTTTGACAACTTTTTCATCTTTTTTGCTGTAAATACCAAAATACGCGCTATACCCGCTGTCATTCTCTGATACTGATCCGTATATCAAATAATTAAGACCAAGATTATCAGTAACAGCGAAGGCTTCGATTTCATTTTTAACCTGCCAATCATTAAGGACGTTTTTCCCTATGCTTCTTGCCAGTAAATAGATATATTCCCCGTCATTTTCCCTGGCATAAAGATTGTCGAATAATTCATTTGTATAGAAAAGTTCATTCTTTTTATCAAGAAATGAAGAATTAATCGTCAAATCTGCAAGTGCCAGAACTGTTTTTGAAAACAGCATATTTATTGAAAAAAATATTAATAATAAAAAAATAATGATTTTTTTCCAAAACATAAAATTGTCTTTCTTTTAATTTAAAAAAGATAACTTTAATATGCATCGCCATCACAAATTGATCAGAAAACACCAACTTATTGCAATTTTATATATGCATGGCTAAAGTAATCTCTCTATATATATCGCTTGAGGAGCAAAAATCTATCGATTTTTTTTTATAAAATTGCAAATTTATCAAAGCTTATTGAAATTTAAACCGGATTTTTCGAAGAATTTATATATCACTAATTTAAAAATAATACAATATTAATATTAAAAAAAATGTAAATTTTTAAAAAAAACTCATTTTTTTGAATAATCTATATCCTGTTTTTAAATATTTATACCACTGATTTAGTCAGATTGTCCATTTATTCGCACGTCTATGACTAACTATTGAATAATACAACAGTTAGTCACTTTCTTAATTAAACAAATCTGACAAATTCATTAATTATGAGTATAATAATGGAAAATAGCTAATATATAAACTAAAACAGGATCATATATGATGATATTCAAAAAAATTATTTCAGTATCAATAATTTATTTCTCATTAATCAATATTTTATCCGCAGAAAAATTTACTTATAAATATTACAGCGGAAGCAAACAAATCATTGAGGCCTCAATTTCAGGAAAACAGTTTAAAAATAAAAAATACCAGCTTGATTATTCTCAACATTCAAAAACTGTGAGAATAATCAAGGAAATCAGGGATGGTAAAGCTCTAATCCAGGATGTTAATTGCATTTATTATCAAAATAAAACATCAAACAACAAGGTTAATAAGTTAAAAGATGCCGTAACTGTAAATTATTTAAAGGACAAATTGGGTAATTTAACGATTTTTGACAATGCAATTTATCCAGCTTTAAGAAATGTTCCTGTTTTTCCGGATGAAGACATGGAGCCGGGATTCAAATGGACCGCAAAAGCAGCTGAAATTCAAAATATTTTTGGAGACAAAATCATATCGGTTATTCCTGCAACGGTAAATTATACATTTTTAGGGTATGAAAATATTGACAATAGAAAACTGGCAAAATTTAAATACGATATATCTATTGACATTGGAAATAATAACAATATGGACAAAAGGATTTTACATATCATAGGAATTACCTCTACAATCATGTATTTTGATAATAGTCTGGGATCCCCGGTTAAAGAAACTTATAAAAGAGATTATTCATTCCTTCTAAATGAATCAACAAAAAAGTACACGGTTTCTTTTGTTGATTCGGGATCAAGAATATGGCAGCCAGCAGAATTAACGAATAAGGATAATCTGATTGATGAAATACGAAAAAAAATATCTGATGACAACATCAAGGATACGGAAGTTTCCAAAGATAACAAAAGTATAAAAATAAGGCTTGAAAATATTCGCTTTTTTGCCAATTCTTCATTGCTTTTACAGGAAGAAAAACTACGAATAAAAATGCTGGCAGATATTTTGAAAAATTATAAAGATAAAAAAATAATTATTATAGGACATACTGCTCTGGCCGGAACAAAGGAAGAAAGATTTAATTTATCAATAGAAAGAGCAAGAGCCGTTGCTCTTTATCTCATCAAACTTGATGCAATTGACCCGTCCAATATATCTATTTTGGGAAAAGGAGCAACAGAGCCTATCACTGACAACAATACAGAAGAGGGAAAAAATAAAAACCGCAGGGTTGAAATAGTAATACTTGAAAAATAACCATCTTACTGCCCGTGGCATTTCTTGTATTTCTTGCCGCTTCCGCATGGGCAGGGATCGTTCCTCCCAACCTTGGCCGCTCCTGCCATGGTTGCGGTTGCCACAGGTTTGCCGGAAATCTGGTTTGATTTAACAGACTTCACTCCGCCTGACTGGAAACTTTCATAACCGGAATGTTCGTAATCAAGGGAACCGTTGTTGCCTGCGGGGGTGCTTACGGATTCGATCTTTACCCTGTAAATCTGCTGTACGACATTTTCCCTGATTTTCTGGATCAAATCCTCGAACATGATGGATCCTTCAATTTTATATTCATTCAACGGATTTTTCTGCGAATAAGACCTTAAATATACGGAGTCCCTGAGCTGCTCCATGTTTTCAAGGTGATTTTGCCAGTATTTATCGATAAGATAAATATAGAGATTTCTCAGAAGGTCGTTCAAATTCTCTATTACCCTGTTTTTCTCATCAAGATCCCTTTCTATTATCAGCTTCAAATTGTTATAAA
>JBJKSS010000042.1:0-3053 GCA_046703745.1 Spirochaetota bacterium | reverse complement strand
ATAAACCTCCGTCATCTGACGGATTAAAAAAAAAGTCAAAAAATTTAAGGGGAAAATCTAATAAAAAATCAGGCGGACAAATAGGGCATTTAGGTAAAACACTTGAAATGAATCCTAATCCGGATGTGATAACTCCGCTTAAAGTATGCAATTGTTCAAATTGCGGCAAAAGCCTGAAAACAGTTGAAATAAAAGACTGTCCAGATTGTCATACAACAAATATAGCAGCATTTCCTGAAAATGTTAGTAATAATGTTCAATACGGGGAGAAATTAAAGTCAATCATAATCTATTTAATGGTATACAATTTTATTCCGGTGGAAAGATTATCTGAAATCTGTAAGGATCTTTTTGATATTCCTATTTCACAGGGAACTATAATAAATGCATCTAATAAATGTTCCAGTCTTTTACAACCATTTGGAGCTTTCATAAAAGAAAAATTAAAAACATCAGATGTTTTAAATTTAGATGAAAGTGGAATACGAATAGCAGGCATGCTTCACTGGGTGCATAATACAAGCAATGAAAAATTCACATATTATTCGCCGCATAAAAAAAGAGGAAAAGAGGCAATGGATGAAATAAATATATTGCCGGAATATAAAGGATTTGCAGTACATGATTATTGGAAAAGTTATCTTGATTATAACTGTAATCACGGATTATGTAATGAACATCATTTAAGGGAGTTGACTTTTATACATGAAGAATTAAAGCAGGGCTGGGCATTAAAGATGAAAAAATTATTGCTTGAAATAAAAAATGAAACAGATAAAGCGAAATTAAGAAATAAACTAATACCTAAGAAAAAAATGATCTTTTTTGAAAACAAATTTAAAAGAATATGCTGTGAAGGGTTTAAGATTAATCCATATAAAAAAGTTAGAATAAAGAAAAGAGGGAAAAAATATAAAGGCAAAGCATTGAATTTACTGGAGAGATTTAAATTTAAAATGAAAGAAACTCTTGCTTTTATGTATAATATAAATGTCCCATTTGACAATAATCAGGCTGAAAGAGATATACGGATGATCAAGGTTCAACAAAAAGTGAGTGGCTGTTTCAGATCAATGCAGGGTGCAATAAATTTTTTAAGAATCAGAAGTTTTATTTCTACCGTGAGAAAACATAATTTAAATATTCTTGAGTCTATTGAAAAAATATTTAAAAATCAAAATTTTTCTGCTATACTGGCTGAGTAGTTACCAAATTTTTTAATAATTGATTTCTGTTATAGAATTACCAAAATCATTGCTGCCGTAGCCAATATTATCCAGATAACCTTTATTATTATAATGAAAATTATAAGTTTCTATTTTGTTGTTATTGTCCATTGATGTTTTGGTATTATATTTTTTAACTAATTTTGCTATTTTATTGTTTTCAAATGTGTACTCGACTTCAATAATTGATGCATTCTTTGAGGCTAAATTTTTTGATGATGACTCATTATGAATGATCTTTTTAGGTTTGAATTTGAGGCAAAATGTTGTAGTTTGATCTATATACAAACTGTTATCAAAAAATTTTGGATCATCATCTCTTAAAAATACTCCGAAAACCCAGCCGGTTTTTTCGTACCATTCAACCTTGCTCCATTTGCCTGTTTAGCCTGAAATCGTCACATTGTCGCCGGTTTCTTCAAGAAGTATAACCATCTCTTCATTTGGGATCAATGCCATTATTTTTGAGTTGACATCGGGATTTTCCCTCATGTTCAAGCCGACGTCGGCGGTTACCCACCTGGGCTCGTTGATGATTTCAGCATTGATAAAAATAATTTTATTTTAATCTCCACGTTTAAACCAGCCGAATGTCCCCCGAATGCACGCTTGTCACGCCGCCTTTTTCGTCCCTGAATACGATCGAGCCGTCGTCGTTGATGCCTGTGACCGAACCCGCGATGAGGATCCCGCTGTTCTCCCATTCGACCTGTTTGCCGGTGATGAGGCAGAGTTTGAGCCAGTTTTTTTTGATCTTTGTGATGTTTCTTTTTTCAACGAGGACATGCAGCCACTTTTCGAGAAAAGTGTTGTACATCGTGAAGAATGCATCAGGGCCGATTGTTTTACCTGTTTCAATCAGGATTGAAGTTGCCTTATTGTCGAGTTTTGCGAGGTCTTCCTTTATGGAATCAACATTGATCCCTATGCCGATCACAAGTTTTTTGACGGTTTTCCCGACAGTAACCGACTCCGTGAGAATGCCTGCAAGCTTGGCATTATTCACATAGATATCGTTTGGCCATTTTATCCAGGCGTTTTTCACTTTGAGTTTTGCGAGTAATTCCATCAAGGCAAGGGAAGACACGGCAACGAACCATATCTGGTCGTTTAAGGCTATCCCTTCATTCAAAAGATATGAAACGGCGAGGTTCTTGCCTGGCGTACCGATCCACTTTTTCTCCTGCCTGCCGCGGCCGCTTGTCTGGTTTGAAGTATAGACAATTGTCCGATTTTCAAAATCCCCGTTCAAAAGATATGTGTTTGTGGAACCGACTTCGTCAAGCCGGATAAGTTTTCTAAAAAAATTTTTTAACATTTTTGACAAATAACAAATAAAAAAACCGAGCACTCAACGCGGATTGCTTCTCCCGATTTTCAATCGGGATCGCAATGACGATTGAGTGCTCGGTCATAATAAGTAAAATTTATTTTTTTGCTTCTTCTTTGGTGGTTTTCTTGATGTCTTTGAGGCCGTATTTCTGGGTAAATCTCTCTATCCTTCCTGCCGTATCTACGAATACCTGTTTACCTGTAAAGAACGGGTGACATTTTGAACAGATATCAACATGAATGTTCTGTTTGGTTGACCTTGTTTTGAAGCTGTTGCCGCAAACACATGTAATCGTGGTTTCTTCGTATTTTGGATGTATATCTTTTTTCACTTTGTTCCTCCTGCAATATGTAAGTATAACATATATTTTAAAAATTATTAATACTAAATTTACTGATTCATCGAGTTTAAGAATGCCTCGTTGTCCTTTGTTTTGGACATCTTGTCAATGAGGAATTCCAGTAGCTCGATGTCTTCCATGTTGTACAAAACCC
>JBJKSS010000041.1:0-2805 GCA_046703745.1 Spirochaetota bacterium | reverse complement strand
TAGAAACTATAGAAATGTATAAAAAATCTATGGAAGAAAATGTACCATACCAGGTTGTTTTAATGGATCTTACGATTGTTGACGGCATGGGAGGCCGGGAAGCGATAGGGATTCTTTCCAAAATCGATCCTGCCGCAAATGTAATTGTAACCAGTGGATATTTTAATGATCCTGTTATTGCAAATTATAAGGATTACGGATTCAGGGGATACCTGAACAAGCCTTACACGCTTGAAGATCTTAAGTCGGCGATAAAAAGGGTCTTGGGAAAGAATTGATAAAACAGTTGGGTTAAAAAATAAAAAAAGAAGGAAGTTATAGCATGTCAATAATGATGAATCCAAGCGGCGGGCATGGCATTATCATGGAATTAAAAAATGATACCGTTGTTATAACAGGCAGTACGAAAACATCATATCCGTCGACTATTATGACTCCTTTTTTTGAGGAATTGCACGGTAAGCTTCTTGAAGCCGGTGAAAAATCAATTAAAATAGATATCAGACAGCTCGGGTTCTTGAATTCGGCGGGTATAAAGGAGATTGTCAACTGGATATTAAAACTGGAAAAAATCCCCGAAATAAAAAAATATAAAATTATATTTGTCTATGACCCGGAAATTTCATGGCAGGAATCATTCGTTTCTTCCATGGTTTATTTGAACAAGGATATGATAAGCAAGGTTGTTTCCTAATCGATTGAAAAATCGATTAATCTTTCACAATATAAAGATACGATTTTTCGTATTGTCCTGTCTTTTGCAAGTAAAAACCATTTTTTATCAACCCATACCGGGGCTATAGGCTCGATTTTAATTTCAATTATACTCGAATCCCTTGACATGTATTTTCCCTGGATAATTTTTTTTTCTATTATAGCTTCCCTTATCGAGGCGGGTATAAACCGGGGCATGTTGTCTCCCTTGAATCCGAATTTTTTGATCAACTGCTCCGAAGATTGGTTTCTAACGGTATCTTCTTCCAGGAATTCAAAAAAAATTTTACGCAGGGAATCCGTATCGATCAAGGCCCTGTGCAGCTCTCCCTCAGGCATAATATTGAATCTTCTGACAAGACTGTCCAGTGAGTTTTTTTGCCCCGGGAAAATTTCTCTGGCCATGAGAAGTGAGTCAATTGCTCTCCATCTTTCAAAGCTGATCCCGAGACGCCCCAGTTCAACGGATAAAAACCCCAGGTCAAAACTTGCATTATGGGCCACAAGTACGGCATTCTCAATAAAATTGAGAATTTTGCATGACAGTTCCTCATTGAATTGGGAGCAGTTTTTAAGCATTTCTTCATCGATCTTGTTGATGTTTTTAGCTTCCCTGGAAAGCTCCCTCCCGGGATTGATCAGTTCGGTCAGGGTATCGACTATATTGCCCCTTGATGTTTTTATCATGGCAATTTCAATGATGCGGTCTCCTGCCAGAGGGTACAAGCCGGTAGTTTCAACATCAAAAAATACATAAGTTTCGTTTATTAATGATTGCGAAAAAAGAGAAAAAATTCCCATTGGCCATTCCGATTGCTTTATTATTATGGAAAACTATCAATTTTTTTCATTTATTTCAATGTTTTTTTTAAGGTAACCCGCGCTACTCAAATTCATCCCCGTTTAATGACTAATACAAAAATTTACTGACAATAAAGTTTTAATATTTGAACGGTTGGTATTTTTTTACAATGCGTTAAAACATTTTTATTTATTTTTTTTTATATTTTTGATATATTGCGTACCGGAACAGATTGTATCCAGGAACAACATGAAATCAAAAAATACCCTTGTTTTTATATTATTTGTCATCATTTTTATTTGCGGCTTGATTTTGAATATTTCCTTTATTCAGAATAAAAAAAATGCCGAATCATCAAAAATAACCGTTGCTTCCATATATCTTGACACTTCTTTGATAGATGATAAGGGACAGATCGCTGAAATAAACAGTCTTTTGAATTCAAAGGATACGGGGCTGTTGACAAGGCTGGTTATAAAAAAAGACGACCCGGTGTCACAGTTTTATGCATTTTGCGCATTAATGCGGCTTGATCAGAAAAAAGCCGGCAACAACCTGGATAAGCTCCTTCTTAACCCGAAAAAGATTACCGTAATCATAGACAGCAGCAACGAAAAAGACAAAGCCTCCCTGGGATATGCCGTTCTTATGATTTTGAAGCAGGTACCCAACAATCTTATTAAATCTGTCAACGGCAATTTTTTCTCGTCTAATCGTGAAATATTCAAAAAAGCGATGCAGTCGCAGGTTGCAGAAAATGACGCAGATTTCAGGAATGAACTGGCATATTACACAGGCGGTGAAGGAGCAAATTCGGATGCGGCAGACGAAAAGGTTGCACAGCTTGTTGAGGGAAAATCTGTTGATTCCATGAGTAATGATGAAAAAATTATCGTTTCAAACAATATAGACAGCGTACCGCAGGATGACAGGGCAAAAATCGTAAAATCTCTTTTTGAACTTAAAGATGACAGTTTAACCCTTAATGTGCTGAATTCTATCAGTGAAAATGATGGTAGTGATGTTGCCTCTGTGATCCAGCAGAATATTTTTTCAGATGCAGCGGCATTTTCATATGATATATCTAAAGCCGCGATTGAAAAATACACCCAAATTCTAAAAAAGGATTCTCTTGACGGGTTGAAGGATTATATGTTCAATCTTTCCAACTCGGATTTAATAGTTTTGTGCCTTGACCAGATCGGGAAATACGGTGATGACAGTTGTTATGATTTTTTAAAAAATTTTTTGAAAATAACCTATCCGGAGCCGGTGAATATTGCAGCATT
>JBJKSS010000040.1:0-4558 GCA_046703745.1 Spirochaetota bacterium | reverse complement strand
AAACGCAAATGTCGGACTCCGCCATCATGGCTGCGTCCTTGCGCATAACCGGAGCTTATAAGCAATTGCCTTCCATGGCAACAGCATATAAGCCGCGGTTATGCGCAACATTTGCTTTGAGGGTTATTTAATCCAGCCGTTGTCAGGGGAAGATTATGAAAAACTTCTTCCCTATCATGAAGAAAATTTATTTTCTTGACAATCAATGTAATGCGTTAATTTGACGCTTACGGTTATCCCATAATTATATAAAAAATGAAATCGAAGAAATTCGTAATTTAGTATAATTGTTTTATTCCCTTTTTAAAATACGGGGTACCAAAACTGTAAGTTAGCAATTTTCTATGTAAATTATATGGCATCTTGTCCATTAAATTCCAAAAATCGGTCAAAATACCTATATTAATTCAGTCAAAATACGTATTGTTAAATTTAAATTTTTATTCTATTAAATAACCCAAATTAGAAATTATTTTTATACATACTGGTGTGTCCTTTCAAAAACATGACAATATATTTATCTGAAAAAAATAATTAATCAAGGAATGCAAAAGTTGAATGCCTTAATTTATTCCTATACAATTGAACAGTTAAAATCAGGCAGCCCTGCCGCTTTTGCCAGGCTCTACAGGGAATACAAGGATAAAGTTTATTCTTTTCTGCTTATAAAATCAAACGGAAATGTCCATGTTGCCGAAGATGTTTTATGCGATACGTTTCATTCCGCACTAAAAACTTCCCATAAACTTAAAAATACGGAAAACATTTACGGATGGCTCCTTCAGATTGCTTCAAGAAGGCTTGCCGATCATTTCAAAAAGATTTACAGGGAAAAAAAGCTGTTCGGAGATTTTCCCGAAGACATTGAGGCGCAAAATCCTATTGAAGATACGGTGTTTTTACAGCAGAAGATCGCCTTGTTAAGACAGGCTTTTGATTGTCTTAATGACAAACATAAAACTGTTATCAGATTGAGATACATTGAAAATAAAAGTTTGGAAGAAATATGCACGAGGATCAATAAAAATCAGGCGGCAGTATATAACACACTCGCCAGGGCAAGAAAGGCACTGAGAAAAAAATTTCTGGAAACGGCCCGGGGATCATTAATTTAAAAGGCACACATCATTTCAGTTTGATCCCGAGTATTGTCAAATCGTCATATTGTTCGAAGTCCCCTCTGAACCTTCTTTCTTCATCTATGAGGCGTTCTATCATCTCTCTGGGGGTTTTGCCGTAGGACCTGTCGAGTATTGATATTATCCTGTCATCGCCGAATTCCTCTGCCTTCTCCTCACCGGTTTCATCCAGGACGGTCTTGCCGTTACGGGCCTCTTCTATACCGTCAGTAAAGAGGTATATGAAATCGCCTTTGTTTAACTGCATATATTCCTGCTTGTAGGGCTCGGGGAGCATGCTTGACGGGAAAACTCCGGCTGCCCCTGCATCGTTAAGCTGGATCCATTCTGTTTTTTGTTTCCCGTTGTTGTATATCAACAGCTTCGTGTAGCCCGCATTCGTGAGGAATGCTTTGCCGGTTTTAATGTTAAGTATTACTACGAGTATTGCGGCGAACCTTCCTGCGAATCCTCTTTCGGCGACAGTATCGTTGATCGTAGTGACAATGCCGGTCGTGCTTATCCTGTCCTTTGCCGGGTTAAAATTGGAGCAGAATGAATGGAAGAGCGTTGAAATCTGCACCATGATGAGAGCAGCAGGCACGGCCTTGCCCGAAACATCGCAAATTATGAAGGCATAATGGTCGCCGTCGAGTTTTTTGTAGTCGAAGTAATCGCCCGAAACCCCTTTTGCCCCTTCATAAAATCCGAATATGTCAACACGGTCGTTTTCAAATGGCTCGAGCGGTATGAATTTTTTTTGAAACTCCGTGCCGAGCATCATCTGCTAGTCGGCTTTCGCCTTTTCAATAAGTTTTTCCGTCATTTCATTTATGCTTGAGGCGAGTATGCCGATCTCGTCGTTGGATTTCACGATGATTTTTTCGTTTTCCGTGCCGAGGAGGTTTTCGTAATCATCGGTGAGCGAAATTACATTCACATGGCTCGACATTTTCTTGATCGGTCTTATGGTGTTGGTTGCGAGGAAAATCGAGCCGAATATGCTGATCAAAACCGCTATCAGGGTTACGATCAGCGCAAGTTTTATGAGGTTGAGCCTTTCGGTTCGAATTACTTTCAGTATTTTTTCAAAGGAATAACCCAGGGCTATTTCTGCGGCATACTGCGTGGTTTCACCCTGCCTTATTATTATCGGCTTTATGAATATGTAGCTGTCGTTCAACTTCCTTGTGTTGAATTCAGGCAGCACAAGCGCCTCATTGTTGAGGTCCGTTTTCGACCTGTTTATGTAATCGTCCGTAACCTTGTTGAATACTTTCTGCTGTATGATGGTGTTTTTTTCCTCATCGCTTAATTCTTTTAATGCCACGCCCTTGAAAAAAACCTCGTACTGGTCGCCGTACCTTATGACCGGCGTATTGCTTCCCGCTTCCCTGAAAAGCGCAAATCCTATGTCCGGCAGCGTGGCCGTATTTGCAGTTGCATCCACCGCTTCGGTGAAGCCTTTTTCATAGGTGTAAATGTCGTTCATCGTTGTTTCGTAATTTCTCATAACGAGATTTGCCCTTTCCTTCATCTCGTTTGCCAGGTTCGTGGTTTCATTCCTCAGCGCCAGCGCACTTAGGGTGATGCTGGTTGAAATCACTATTGCTATCACGAGCGAAAGGATCAGTATCGTATATTTGAAGGTCAAGCCAAGGCCTTTTTTCATCATGATTTTTCTCCTTTCCAGATATTCTTTTCTTGACAGTTTTTCCCTTGCATCGTCAAGCTCTCCTATCAGACGGTTTATGCGTATTTTTTCATTTATCGCTCCGGCTGCTGCGGCTGAGAGCATGAATATGATAACGATCCAGGCAGCAAGGATCAATATCAGGATTAATTTCGTAAGATCCGGCTTGAGGTTCAAATTTATGATCCTGTCGAATGCGGACGATGTTTTCGTGTCATAATAAAATACCCATTTCCCGCTGAAGTTCGTTTTGTAATCATAAAAGAATGTTCCCCTGGCCGGGTGATTTACGCCTATGTAATAATCGCCGTCTTTCACGTCGAGCTTTTTGGTCTGTATGATGAACCTGTCCGACCGGACGCTGAAATATGACGGGTCGAGCACGTAATCGTACGGCGGCTTTTTTGTTTTGGAAATATATATTTCGTTGATGTCCCCTTTATCGCTAAAACCCGTCCCGTAAATTTCAAGTGCATTGACCCCGTCCGGAAGGATAGTGCTTGTCACATAGTTTATCCTTGTCGTTTCCACGTATTTGTTGAGCCTGAAATACGCCCAGTTTGTTGCCGATATGTTGCCTGCCCTGTCCACGCCCTGTACGCCGAAGAGCAGTATGCCGTTCTCCAGGTTTTTGAATTTTATGGAATTATCCGGGGTGTAGTTGAAAGCCCCGTTTTTCACGCTGTCCTTGTAGCTTACGGCAGATGCCTCGTTGTCGCCGGGGAAAAATTTGTAAAAGTACCTGTATGAAGCAAGGGGCTTGTTTGATCCGTCCCATTTTATTTCAGGAGAATTATCCGGCAACGAGCCGTCTGTATCCGTGCTCATGTCTGCATATTGCGGCGGATCGGGCGGGGTGGTATCTATGGTGAAACTGTAGACCGTTTCCCTGCTTTCATTACCTGCATTGTCATAAGACTTGATTTTGAAGTACCATGTGCCGTCTCCGAGTCCGGTGTAGTCCTTTGAAGTTTCTGTGAAGAAAATCATCGGAAGATCATCCGTTACGTTTTGACCCTTGTCCTGCGTGAGGAGGGCCCTGTAACCCTTCATGCCGGATTTGTCGTGCACTTCGTCCCATCGAATGTTTATCGATCCCTTGTCGGTGTAGTGCGAATCATTCATTTTGTATACATAAACATCCGGCGCCTCGACTGAAGAATCCGTTTTCAAAAGATAGAGGACGTTCGTCTTTTCATTCTGGAGCCAGATATATTTGACCGCATTTTTGAAAATCAGCGGGTAACTTTCAAGGGTTCGGCCGGGTTTGCTTGCCATCAGTTCAGGATCAAGCGCGGTGTTGTTTATTATCTGCGCCTGGTAATTCTGGAAGCTTCCGCTGATATTGTCATACCAGAATACAAACAACTGTCCGTTATAGACAAGTGCATGTGGAGAATGAGCCTCGGATTTTTTGTTTGATACCTCTACTTCGGG
This sequence comes from Spirochaetota bacterium, assembly GCA_046703745.1. Classification (GTDB taxonomy): domain Bacteria; phylum Spirochaetota; class GWE2-31-10; order GWE2-31-10; family JAFGQB01; genus CAZHHK01. Next base: position 310 of record JBJKSS010000040.1, on the reverse strand, counting down.
ATTTTCATCTGGTTTGAGTTTTTCAAGATCGATATTTTTGTAGTATATGTGGCTTATAAAATTGCTGTCTTCCTTTTCCCAGACAAGATGAATGCTCCCGTTGTCCACCAGGAGATGGGGGCTCTGGTTGTTTTCTCCCTTTGATATTACAACAGGCAGGTATTTCCAGTTTCCCCTGTCAACCGGCATGGAGGCGAGGGCTATGTTGTAGTAAAACCCTGACTGGATGTTGTTGTCCTTCATCTGGAACGCAATGTAGAGGGTTTTGTCATATTCGGTTATTACAGGGTTCAGCGAGGATTTGTACTGC
>JBJKSS010000039.1:0-5033 GCA_046703745.1 Spirochaetota bacterium | reverse complement strand
CCGACGGTGAGCCCGGCAGCATAAGCCGCGCCGAGCACGGTTGTTTCTATAACTTTGGGTTTGATGACCTCCACGCCGAGTATGTCCGCCTGGAACTGCATGAGTATTTCATCCACGGCCATGCCGCCGTCTATTTTCAGACTGTTGAATTTTATACCCGAGTCTTTTTGCATCGCCTCGAATATTTCCCTGATCTGGAACGCAGTGGCCTCGAGTACAGCACGTGCGATGTGCCCCTTGTTTATGTAGTGCGTGAGCCCGGCAATGATTCCCCTCGCATCGTCCCGCCAGTACGGGGCGAACAGTCCTGAAAAGGCAGGCACGAAATAAATGCCGCCGTTGTCCTTCACCGTTGAAGCGAGCTTTTCGATGTCCCTCGATTTTTCTATCAGCCCGAGATTGTCCCTCAGCCATTGCACCAGAGAGCCCGCAATGGCGACCGATCCCTCAAGGGCGTAAACTGTGCGTTCGGTGCTTATTTTGTACCCGACGGTCGTTATGAGGCCCTGTTTTGAGAATACGATCCTGTCATTGGTGTTGAGAAGCATGAAGCTTCCGGTGCCATACGTGCATTTTGCATCGCCGCTGTTGAAGCAAGTCTGCCCGAAAAGTGCGGCCTGCTGGTCGCCGAGTATCGAGGCAACGGGTATTTCGGTTTTTAAAAATCCGTTTTTCAGGGTGCAGCCGTACACCTCGCCTGATGATTTTATTTCAGGCAGTATCTTCCTTTCTATTTCGAATACATCAAGCATTTTCCTGTCATAGTTTAATGTGTTCAAATTCATTAACATCGTGCGGCTCGCATTCGTTACATCCGTTATGTGTTTTCCGCCGTCCGGGCCGCCGGTCAGCCACCAGACGATCCATGAATCTATGGTACCAGCCATCACCTCGTTTTTTGACACCGCCTTTTTCAGGACTTTTACGTTGTCAAGGAGCCATTTGATTTTGGGGCCGGAAAAATATGTTGCAAGCGGAAGGCCTGTTATTTTCTGGTAGCAGCTGCGGTTGCCCTTAATTGCGAGTTTTTTGCAGATTTCATCTGTCCTTGTATCCTGCCAGACAATGGCGTTATAATAAGGCTTGCCTGTTTTCGGGTTCCAGACAACAGTGGTTTCCCGTTGATTGGTAATGCCGATGGCTGCCAGATCACCGGGTTTTATGCCTGCGCCGTCAAGGGCCTTTTTTATTACATTGAAAACATTATTTTTTATTTCAACCGGATCATGCTCAACCCAGCCCGGTTTTGGAAAAATTTGCTTGTGCTCCATTTGCGAGATGGAAATTATTTTGCCGTTTTTGTCAAATATAACGAACTTTGAGCTTGTGGTACCCTGGTCGATTGCGCCCACATATTTTTTTGTCTGATCCATGACGGTTATCCCTGAAATTTATTTTTTCTTTTTCTGGATTTTTTTTGCTGCGGGTTTTGATTTTTTTACCGCTTTTGGTTTTGATTTGGATTTTGCCGTATTCTTTTTAACCGCGGTTTTGACGCCTGGGGCTTTTTTTGTCTGTTTTGCCGTTTTTGGTTTTGCCGCTGCTTTGGAAACTGTTTTCTTCGCATTTGACGTTTTTGACTTGCTTTTTACTGCGGCTTTTGGCTTTGATGCGATTTTTTTTGCAGCAGCGGGTGCTTTCGTCTGACCCAGACGTTTTATGAATTCAAGGGTTTTCTGTACTATTATATCCTTGTCATAATCCATCGTTGCCACATGATAGGAATTTTTGAGCCATATTATCTCCTTGTCGGTTGATGCTATCTTGTCGTAGGTGTATTCGGCACTTTTAAAAGAGATGACATGATCCTCGATCGATTTGAAGATCAATACGGGCTGTTTTACCTTGTGATGAACGGATTTTATCAGCTGCACCAGCTTGTACAACTCGTACGCGCCCTGGCTGGGTACAGTATCATAGGGTTTTTCATCCTGTGTTTTGTCCTTGATGTCGTTTCCCGTGCCTGCTGTGGTTTTTACGAAATTTTTTATATATGGCACAAGGTTAAACCGCCTGTCATTGAAAAACAGCGCATGGTTTATCAGGACTATGCCCGCTATATCCGGATATTTTTGTGCAAGGTACATGGCCAGCAGTCCTCCCATCGAGAGTCCGGCCACAAATACCGTTTTGCACCGCTTTTTCAGGTCATTAAGTGCGTTTTCAACGTCGATGAACCAGTCGTTATGGCTCACCCTGTCCAGGTCCTCCCATGTGGTGCCGTGGCCCGCCAGACAGGGCGACTCAATTGCGAATCCCTGCTTGTTGAGCTTTTCACTTAAATACTTCATGCTGACATTGCATCCCGTGAACCCGTGGATCAATAGTATCCCGGTATTGAGTTTGCCTTTTAATGAAATCGGCCTTGCATAATCTTTAATACTCATAAATCACTCCTTTTAATTTATATGTTCAAGTCATAATTTATTTCGAATAAACAGCCGGATGAATAATCATTACGGTTTATGATTATTCATCCGGATTGTTTATACCTGCATTAAGTCAGAAATCATGCGTCAGTTTCATGATGAGTCCCGGGTTTTTGTCCAGGAATTTCAGAATATCGTCTTTCCTGATTGCGTATAACGAAACATGGCCCTCGTTGGCGAATGTAAACTGTGTGGGTTCATTCTTGTGCACCTTGACCATCGAACCTATGAAATCTCCCCTTTGAAGCACGGCGACCGGGCCACCTTTGCGTGTAACGTTTACCCGGCCGTCCCTGATTATGAAAATATCGTTTATCGAGCTTCCTTCACTGATGATGATGCCGGGGCGTTCTATTTCCATCTTCTGGAACAATGATTCGAGTGTCGTTTTCTGCGTACTGGTAAGAATACCGAATGTCTTGCTGGTGGAAAGTACGTTCCAGCTTTCGTCATCCCTGATTTTTGCAAGACTGAGAAGCGTTTTTTCAAACTCCGTGCCGGAAATGAAAAACAGGAACTTGTCCTTCTCAATCGTGAAAACAGTTACGTCGGTTTCAGCGATAACATCGGCAGCCCTTTTTTCTCCGGTTACAAGCGCCCTTTCACCGAAATAGTCGCAGGCGCCGTATATTTTTCTGGCATCGAGGTTTTCACCCGAGACCATGATGTTGCCCGAAAGTATGATGTAAAATTTGTCTCCCGCGGCGCCTTTCCTGATTATCACCTCATCTTTGGAAAATTTTTCCTCCTTGACGATGTTTATAAACTCCATCGCTTTTGTCGTGGGGATGTTTTCGAAGAAATCAAGATAGTTCAACAGCCCCAGTATCTCGTAGGTTTTTTCAAAGTCCGGAGAAACCACCTTGAGGTAAACTGTTGTATCGATGCCGAATTTCGCAAGCCGCAAATACTGTTCATCAGCGGGAAAATCCTTTTTGCTGATATGATAGACAATTGTTTTTTTTCTCACGTCTTCGGGAAGTGACTGAAGCACTTTTATCGGCGTGTGGAGCGGCGGGTAGCCGGACTCGTGGTATATTAAATCAGCGTCCCACCTGAAACCGGAAAGTTCATCGTATCTTCTGGTATTGATTATTTTTGATTCAAAAAGGCTTTTGTGTAATGAAGGATCATTGTTGTGATCCGAAGAGTAAACAAAGGATTTTCCCTGGAATTCCATACTGAAACCGATTGTCGGTATGGAATGCAGTGAATAAAAAAAATTGAAGGTCGCCCCGTGTATAATTGCCTGGGATTTTATCTTCACCTGTTTGAATGTAAAGAGCCTGCTCAGATAATCCGTGGAGACATTCGTCAGGGCGGCGTATTTTTTAAGAAAGCTGTTGATTATTGTTTTTGTCGTATAAACATTGATCCTGCCTTCCTCGAGTATTTTCTGGAAGGTTCCCGCATCATGGTCGGCGTGGCAGTGCGTCAGGATAATACTGTCTATGAATTTCGGGTTTACGTTTGAATCATTCAGCCATTCGGTGGAATTAACCGGCGGATCTACCATTACACCCTTGTGGTTGATCCAGATAATGAAGCCCGAAGTGTTTTCCTGCGGGTCGAAACCGTGGCTGGGGCCGAGGCATGTGATGCCGAATAACGGCGGATAATACGGCTCTTTCAGCCGTCCGCCTATGTCGTACTTGGGAATGTATTCGATTTTTCCCGGCACGTTGATCACGGTTTTATCCTTCAGTGTTACCGTAAAATTATCGTCATCTTCACGTGCAATAATAATGCCGTTATAGTCGTATTGGTTATCCTTCATGCAGGCGAATTCCACAAGATCGGCGAGCTCAAGGCCGCGCCTGAAATAATCCAGTTCCTTTTTCAATGCCGGCATCTCGGCTTCATCCGTATCTGGAGCGAAATCATCGGCAAGATCGAACTTCCTTGGGCCGAAGATTGCTTCCTGCAGGACATCGTTGAATTTTTCAACCTGATTATCCCTGCATATAATCAGTGTGGGCCGGTTTTTGAGAAAAAAATTGTAGTAGATTGGGAATTCCACCTCTGCCACGCTTATGCCCTTTATCCAGTTGAAAAATTCAACCGGAAGGACAAAGACCTGCGGCACTCCCCTGGGGAAACCCATAGTATCTTTGATGGTTTCCGGAGGCGAGCCGAACTGGATATATCCTTCTTCGGTATCCACGATAAAACCGCCCCGCGGAAGACTTATCAACCTGTTATTGTCTAATCCTGACATTTTTTACCTTTTTGTGTATTATGAAAGAATAAATTAAAAAAATCAACTAGATGTTGCAAATTAATAAAAAGTATCGAATTTTTTTCCTTAATATGGTATTAATGAAGCGATGATAAAAGATAAACTGAAACTCGTTAAAGAAGCGGTCAACGCTTCATCAAGGTCGTATTCTCCGTACTCGCATTATAAGGTCGGTGCCGCAATATTGACCGATGATGATATGATATTCACAGGCACCAATGTTGAGAATGCCTCGTACGGTCTTACGTTATGCGCCGAGAGAACGGCCGTGTTCAGCGCCGTATCGCAGGGTTTCAGAAAATTCCGCGCCATTGCAGTTGCTACCGCTGACGGTGGAATGCCGTGCGGGGCATGCAGACAGGTGC
>JBJKSS010000038.1:0-9729 GCA_046703745.1 Spirochaetota bacterium | reverse complement strand
ATTTGTCTATATTCTGCTTGATTGTGAATATTTCCTCGGACAACGGTTTTGTAGTTACACTTATCTTGTTTATTATCGAATTAAGAAAATCTGATACGAGGTTGGAATAATACGAGTATTCGACAACAAGCTTCTTGAACCTTTCTTTCCTGTTAAGGATTGTATTTATATAGTCCCTTATTTCGGCAAAATATGAACCTTCAACGGATTTCAGCGTATTGAAAAAAGAGTCGATTTCCTGACCCAGGTTGTCGGTTTTTTCGATTATCCTGTCGATTGACCCGTTCCCGATGCTTCCGTTCTCATTAAACAGTTTCATCTCCTGAAGATAATTGTTTATGCCGTTCATCCGGAATTCATTCGACTCCTTGAGGATCATGAAATTCTTCAGGTTATTCTGCATGTCTTTTTCTTCCCTGAATATAGTCTTGATCAGTATGAAACTGTCATCAAAATAATTGTAGAAAACATTCAGGAGGGCATCAAGCTTTCCGGCGGTTTCATTCAGTTTGCAGTTGAACCGCTTTTCCGTAGTCTTGTACCCGATAATCCTGAAATTCTGGTATAACAAGAACGCCAGCATACCTGTTATAATGAAAAGAAAGCAAAGAAGATTGACAAAATGATTGCCATAAAAATACAAAACGACACATAGCAAAATCAGCGTGATGCCTACAGTTACCAGAACTGCATTGATTAGGTTTTTCATGATTTTCATGGTTGTTCCTCAATCAAAGAAATAATGATCCAATTGTCCATAATTAAGATATTTCCCGATTTTAATATCCCTGTCCAGCCCCCTGTAAAGGGTCTGGCAGTACAAGATTTTGTTTTTTTTAACCTTCTTGTTGAGAGCAAGAAATCCTCTCCTCTTTTTTACGGGCAGGAATTCTCCATTTTTTGATTTGTTTTTAAAAAAATTAAAAAACATGTTTCTCTCCCGGCAATATATTTTTATAGACTTTTTTTATTCTTCCAAAACCAGCACATCCTCCAGCTTCAGAATTTCTATCGATTCTCTGATATGAAAGTTGGCGTTTTTAATCCTGATCTTTTTACCAGCCTTGCATAAAACGAGGAGCTTGGTAATTGTCCTGCTTGAAAGAAATTTCACTTCCTGCAAATCAATGATGATTTCTTTATCAGACAATTTTTTCAAGATATCAAAATCGGCGTCCTTGATGTTGCTGTCAGACAGTTTGAAAAGCATAATTTTTTTGCTCCCGAATTTTTTTATTATTCTTTTTAAGAATATTTTATATTTTAATGAATATTTAATTTTTTGTTAATTTGAATAAAAATTATGTGTAGGAATATTACTGATTTTTCGGTAAGAATCATCCTACAAAAAAATTAGAAATCAGGCCAAATTTACCTTGACGGAAATTTCGTTTCCTTCTTTGTTGAACCTGATTTTTTGAGAAAACTTTTTTATCAAGAATAATCCCCTGCCCCTCTCCATAAGACTGCTGTTCATTTTATTGAAATCCATCTTTCCCCAATTAAAACCGTGCCCTTCATCCTTGACTACGAATATCAGATATTTTTCCTTGTAAAAAACCTTTATTGAAATTATTTTATTTTTATCATTCAGATTTCCATGCTCTATCCCGTTTATCACAGCTTCATTGAACAATTGAAGTGCCCTGTTCAAGTTTTTACTCTCTCCGTACCTTCTGTAAATTTCATTCTCAAAATCTGCTATTATCTCATCATATTCATTCATGCTGCAAAAATATTTTTTTTCAAAATTGCTGTTCATATCGAGGATAAGGTAAGAGATATCGTCCGTTTTCCTTTCAATAATATTGGATACATACCTTGAAACTGCATCATTGAGCGCTGTTTTATTATAATCAACATAATCGATAAAATCTTTCAAATCGGTCGTTCTGCCAGTGCTCCCGTTATTGTCGATCCAGTCAATCAACCCGTCTGAAAAAATAAGTATCTTAAAATCATCTTTCAGTTTTATTCTTTCTTCCTTGTAGTCATTAAATTCTATCAGATCGGTTATCGGCTTGTTCTTTACCTCAAGCTGATTAATCTTGCTGCCAGAAATCAATATGGGAGGAATGTGCCCCGCATTAATATAAGAAAATTTCAGGCTTTTCATATCAAAGCTTCCAATGAAAAGGGTAAATAAATTTTCCCTGAATATTTCTTCAGGTTTGAGCAGGGCCTTGAGGAGTTTGATGAGTTTTTTTGGGGAAACTATCCTTTTGATCTTAATCAGATCATCTATCTGGGCTTTTATGAAAGTCGAAAGTATCGCAGACGGCACACCGTGACCCGCAATGTCGGACAGATAAAAAAAAACTTTTTTCCCGATCCTTATGATATTGAAAATATCCCCTCCCACCTTGTCGAAGGGTACATAACAGGAATAAAAGGACATGTTGTAAAGTCTCGGGAAGTTTATACAGTTGAGCCTGATCTGGTATTCCTTGGCTTCTTCAAGGTTTTCCTGCAAAGCTTTTTCAGCTTTTATCCGCAAATTCAATTCACGTGTTTTTTCTTTTATGGCCTTTTCAAGGTCTTTTATATAACGGTCAAGCTTCTTCTGAATCGACTGTTTTTCAAGAGCCTTGCTTATTTCAATCTTGAGTTCGTCATATTCAAAAGGTTTCTCAACATACCTGAAAGCTCCGAGTTTCAAAGCCTCGATTACGGTCTCTATACCTCCATGCCCGGTGATCATTATGACTTCTGCATAACTTTTCATTTCCTTGATTTTCTTAAGAACCTCAATGCCGTCCATTCCCGGCATCTTTATATCAACGAGTAATATGTCAGGATTTTCCTTTATGAATAATTCAAGGCCATCCCTGCCGCTTTCCGCTTCAAAGGTTTTATAACCTTCAAGTTTAAGCAGCATGGAAAGCCTTTCCCTTATGATCAGCTCATCATCAATAATAAGAATTTTATTCATGCCCGATTTCCTGTCTTGTTATTCCTGTTAAAATATAAATATACATTGACAGTAGTACCTACTCCCTCTTTGCCTGAAATTTTAAGTTTCCCCTTATGGCTTTCAATTATTCCGTAACTGATGGAAAGCCCAAGCCCTGTTGCCGTGCCGACTTCCTTTGTTGTAAAAAAAGGTTCAATGGCCCGATCTTTTGTCTCTTTATTCATTCCAATACCGTTGTCCCTGATATTCACATTTACATACTGAAATTTCGGATTATATGAAGTCTTTATGATAATTTTTTTATTGTAATCCAAATCACCAAGCCTTGCCTTTTTTTCATCCACCGCATCCCTTGCGTTGATGATCAAATTAATCCAGACCTGTTCAAGCTGATACGGTTCCCCGGTAATCATCGGCATATCTCCTTCCAAATCCTTCACAACCTCGATTTCATGAAGTCTGAGCTGTTCATTGAGCAGGCTCAGTGCGTTATGGATCGTGTCATTGATCGAGACATTGATGAATTTGAGAGTATCCTGCCTCGCGAACGTCCTGATATGCTGGATGATTTTTGATATCCTGTTGATGCAGTATGTCATGTCGTTGAACCCCTTCTCAAGCTCTTCATCTGTAAGCAGTCCGAATTCTTTCTGTTTCTGCAGACTCTTGATGATCAATGAGATGCCGCCTAGAGGCTGATTCATTTCATGGGCAAGCCCTGCCGACATTTCACCCAACGTTACCAACTTCGAGGTTTGAAACAGCTGGGTCTGTGTTTTGTCGAGTTCACTTGTCTTTTCCTCAATGTTCCTTTCAAGCTGTTCATTTACCCTGATGATAATTTCGCTTGTGATTTTCAGTTCCCTGCTGCGATAGCTCCTTGATTTTAAAAGGTTGACCCTCTCAAGTGCTTTTTTTATTGAAAGCAGAACGGTTTCTTTATTGATCGGTTTGTTAATGAAATCGAAAGCTCCCGCCCTTAAGGCTTCAATTGCGACATCTTCTTCCTTGAGCCCGGTTATCATTATGCCCACAAGATCTGTATTGATGCATTTTGCCTTTTTGAGCACATCTATACCGTTCATGTCCTCCAGGAAAACATCTAAAATCAATATATCAATTTTGTTGTTCTCTATTATTTTCAACGCATCATTCGTACTTGTAGCAGTGTAAACGTCAAAGCCGTCTTTTTCAAGAATAAGCTTAAGATAGGTAACCACACTCATATCATCATCGCTGACAAGGATTGAAGTACTTAAATTAAGATATTTTTCAGAATACTTTTCAGTTGCCCTTCCCGAAACGACCATCAATTCATCAAAAGCAATCGGTTTTTCAATGTAATCGATAGCCCCTTCCCTCAAGGATTCTATCACAATATCCCTGTTATTACAGCCGGCTATCACAACTGTTTCACATTTCAAGTTGTTTTTTTTTATCATTCTCAAGATATCGAGACATTTTTTCCCGCATAATTCTATATCTATAAAAAGAATTTCAATTCTTTCCCGCTTAAAAATTTCCAGAGCAACATTATAATTGTCTGTTTTGAAGATGTTGTATTTTTTTTTCTTGAAGACTTTCGAAATCTGCCCCTGCACAGTTTCATCGCCTGTAATTAACAAATTGATAATAGCCGGTTCCTTCGGATACTTCAATATCCAGCTTAAATTAGTGACTTCCTTAAAGTTTCGGCAAACTGTAGATTATGTCCATGATGGTTTCTACAATCGAAGGCTTCGTGTTTGCATTTTCAATTTTTTTAATCACCGACTGCATCTTTTCCAGCTCCCCGTTATCGACCCAGAAGGCTCCACAATTCTCGCAGTAATCGAGCACTATATCGGAGTATTCTATAAAATTTGATTTTATCATGGCACTGTCCTCGCAAAAAATGCATTTCATTATGCCATGTGTATCATTGTGCATGTGGTGATCGATCGATGAAAATTCAATGTCCCCGTATTTGTGGGCCACGAGCCTGTTGAGGTCGCCCTTTTTTACCCAGAAACCCCCGCACTTGCCGCACTTGATTATTTCCGTGCTGCCCGCTTTTTTACTGTCCAATTTACCGTTACATATCTGACACTTCATAACAAATTCCCCCTCTAGGATAATTATATACCTTTTTTATTCCCTGTCATATAAATTATTTGACCTTGTACCTGCCTTTTATGAGTTTGATGAGCTCCGGCAATAAAGAATTCGAAGCGCTTCTTATATTGCAGTCTATTAAAAAATCCTGTCTTTCCTTTTCCAGCCAATGATAGAGCCTTGCCGATACTTCCTTGACACTGTCCGGGCTCTGGGCGATAAGCACAATGCTTCTGAAATCCTGCCTCGACATGAATTTCCTCATGCTCCCAAGCTGTATTATGAAATTCTTGTTTTCTTCGCCGGGAAAAATCTCTACGCCTGCATTTTGAGCAGCGTTTCCTTTTGAACCCGATTTCGCACCGGATGAAATCTTTTGTTTTTCACGATTGATCATATCGACCTGCATGTTATATTTAAGCACATTGGCCTGTTCGATCAGAAAGAGGAGACCTTCCTCGTTGATATCCCTGGCCAATTTGGACAGCTCAGCCAAAAGTTTTGCCTTGCCTCCTGTTTTTGCGGACATCCCTTTTTTATCTTTTGCCATAAATAACAACTCCTTCTGATTTTATAATATCCAAAAGATTTTAATTTATAAAGCCTTTTTTGAAAATACTTCATTCAATAAATAAAATTTGTAATCCCCCGGAAATTCCGGTCATGAGAGAAATTTTTAATATTTTTTAAAATTCCTTTATTTATTGACTTCAACAAACCATATTATTATAATTTTTATAAAATTAAAAAAGGAGTTGTTTATGAAAAAGTTAAAAAACTTACCGGTAATTATTTCCTGTTTAATTGCAGCTTTGGCCGTATTGTTTCTCATTTCTGCTATGGGTGTAAAAAAAGTCAAATTAAGCAAGGAAATACCCAAAGGGAAACTGGAAATCTATTCATGGTGGGCAGGGGATGAAGGTCCGGCTCTTGAGGCCCTGATCAAATACTATAATTCCAAATATCCCAATGTAAAGGTCATAAATGCAACCGTAACCGGAGGGTCAGGCGTTAATGCAAGGGCCGTTTTAAAAACAAGAATGCTCGGCGGCGACCCGCCGGATTCATTCCAGGTTCATGCAGGACAGGAACTGATAGGTACGTGGGTCGTAGCAGACAGGATGGTTGATCTGACCCCGCTTTACCAGGAAGAGGGCTGGTTTAAAGTATTCCCCAAGGAGCTGATCAAACTGATCGGAACAAAAGATGGAATGTGGTCTGTTCCTGTTGATATCCACAGATCCAACGTAATGTGGTACATCCCCGATAATCTGAAAAAATGGGGAGTAAAACCCCCGAGGACATGGGACGAATTCTTTAAAATTGCAGATAAACTGAAGGCAAAAAATATAGTTCCGCTTGCTCTTGGAGAAAACTGGACGGTCAACCACCTCTGGGAATCCGTTGCGCTGGCAACACTTGGCCCGGATAAATGGGAACAGTTATGGTCGGGCAAACTCTCATTCAACAGCCCCGAAGCAAAACAGATATGGGTAACATTCAAAAAAATACTTCAATACACGAATGACGATGCGGCTTCATTGTCCTGGCAGCAGGCAACCGACATGGTAGTAAAGGGCAAGGCGGCATTCAACGTAATGGGAGACTGGGCAGCAGGATACATGTCGACAACATTGAAACTTAAACCCGGCAAGGACTACGGCTGGGAGCCATCACCCGGAACAGACGGCGTTTTCATTTTCCTCTCGGACAGTTTCGGACTGCCTGACAAGGCAAAAAATCCCAACGCAACCGTTTCATGGTTAAAGGTCCTGGGCTCCAAAGAAGGGCAGGATATTTTCAACCCGTTAAAGGGTTCAATTTCGCCGAGACTTGACACAGATATTAAGAAATACAATATTTACTCGCAATCCGCAGCAAAAGATTTTTCCAAAGACAGGCTCGTGGGAAGTCTTGTCCACGGCGTTGTTGCAAATGAAGGGTTCATGAATGCATTCTCAACAGTCATGGAACTATTCCTTAAAAACAGGAACCCTGACCAGGCCAGCGCCGCTGCACAGCAGATTGCAGTACAGAACAAAATCGGAATGTAATTTAAGTCAACAATTATTTTTAACAGAGACAGATTTAAATCTGTCTCTGTTTTATATTTTTTAAAAAAATTATGAAAAGAACCAAAACAGATAAAATATCAAGTATTTTATGGTTATTGCCGTCAATTATTCTTGTTGGTATTTTCGTATATGTATTCATAGGAAACACAATTTATAATTCAATGACGGACTGGGGCGCCTATGCGGGATTGATGGAGCATCCGGTAAAAAATTTTGTCGGCATTGCAAATTACAGGGATTTATTCACAGGGTTCATCAATGAGAGATTCAGACAGGATCTGATCAATGCCGTGTTTTATTCACTTCTCCTTATATCAGGCTCTCTGATAATGGGATTTCTGCTTGCGATCCTGCTTGACAAAAGCCCCAAAGGTGAGTCGGCATTTAAAACGATATTCCTCTACCCGCTCTCGCTTTCATTCATCGTAACGGGGACAATCTGGAGATGGCTCTTTGCACCGAACGGCGGGCTTAATGTATTGCCGACAATTGTGGGCCTGCCCAAAATTAATTTCCTGTGGCTCTCCAGCAGGACGACAATCTTCCAGTTTAACTGGCAGCATATATTAAAAATCATTGCGATAATACTATTTGTTCTTTTTGCCCTTTTTCTTTTGAATGAAATCAGGAAGAAAAACAGAACAAAAGTAATCATTTATTCGGCTCTCTGCATACTGTGCCTTGTCTACGCCTTTTTGATTCACAGACACGTACCGCTTGCCGGCATAATGGAAGAAACGCACGGTTTCAACCTGGCGACAATCGGCGTCATTATTGCAGCAGTCTGGCAGTATTCCGGCTACACGATGGCTTTGTACCTTGCGGGACTAAGGCAGCTGCCCGAAGGGATTTACGAGGCAGCCAAAATGGACGGAGCGAATGACATGCAGTATTATTTTAAGATAGCCATTCCGAATATGTGGCCGATTACTTTCAGTGCGATAATAATTTTGTCGCACATATCGTTGAAAATATTCGACCTGATTTTCGCAATGGCCGGGCCGGACAATGCAAACGTCAGCCATCCGTCAGTGCTTATGTATACAACAACATTCCGTGCGAACCAGTTTGCCGTGGGCTCTGCAATTTCCGTAATTCTTTTTGCATTCTCCGCCATATTCATTATCCCGAATTTGGTTAATCTGTATAAACAGAGAAGGAAACTGTAATGGCAAAGGCAAAATCCCAAATTTACAAGGTCAGCAATGTTATCTATGTTGTACTGGTAGCCGTTGCAATATTATATCTTGTCCCGATCTACATGACTGTCATTACGTCTTTGAAAGAAGCGAAGGATATAAATTTATCGACAGCATGGAGCCTTCCCACAAAACTGTATTTTAAAAGTTTTGTAGATGCATTCAAGCTCCTGTATCCCGATTTTTTAAACAGTGTGATAATGACAGTGTCCGCAACATTGATCTGTGCCGTTATTGGTTCGATAAACGGATATATTTTTTCCAAGCAGCCTTTCAGGGGAAGCGAGATAATCTTCGTTCTGTTCCTCTTCGGCATGTTCATCCCGTACCAGATAATACTTATCCCGCTTTTTTTCCTTTTGAAATCGATCGGTCTCTACGGATCGATCTGGGGGCTAGTACTGGCGCACACGGTTTACGGCATCCCGATCGTAACCCTCATCTTCAGGAATTTTTATGACCAGATACCGGACGACATACTCGAGTCTGCTTACATAGACGGCGCCGGGTTTCATTCTTCATTCCTGAGGATTTTCCTGCCATTGTCAGCACCGGGCTTTGTTGTTGTCTGCATCTGGGAATTCACCCAGATATGGAACGAATTCCTCTGGGGAATATGTCTCACCAAACAGTCGAGCAACCCTATAACCGTTGGGCTTTCCAGCCTGGCAGGAGGCGAGGCTGTGCAATGGAACCTTCCAATGGCGGGCTCGATAATCTCGTCCATACCGGTTTTGCTGATTTTCATTTTCCTCGGCAAATATTTTATCAGAGGGCTGTTGAGCGGCTCGGTAAAGAGTTAAGCAAATTGAATTCTCCTGAAAATTAATAGGTAGCCCAAACCGTCAATTTTTGATATACATCAGATCATGCAGGCCGTTACGGATTTCAGGAATTATTCCCCAAAACAAATCGACAAAATTTTCAAGGCGAATAAATTCAACGAAAAATCTGTCAATAATTTTTTTAAATCATTCAACAGGCAGAATGTCAGAAAACTGCCTGAATTAAGTAGAATCAGGCGCATCGGCGAATTGGCCAAATTGCTGCCGTTCGAGCCCCTGGAATTGTTCGAATCAGCCTCCGATTCTTCGGGAAACGAAAAGTTTGTGTTCAAAACCCGTGACGCTTGTTTGATAGAATCCGTCCTCATGCCTGACAAAAAAAACGTCTCTGTCTGCGTATCGGTGCAGGCTGGCTGCAAATTCGGCTGTTCATTCTGCAACACGGGCAAAACGGGATTCACAAGAAACCTCTCGTCAGGCGAAATACTGGAGCAGTTGAGGCAGATCAGCATCGGACGAGTCATTCCCAAAAGGCTCACCTGCGTTTCATTCATGGGAATGGGCGAACCGTTTGACAACCTCGACAACTGCATGCTTGCGCTCGAATGGATCAATTCGAATTACGGCTTTAACATAAGCCGTGAAAAAGTCACGTTCTCGAC
>JBJKSS010000037.1:0-4433 GCA_046703745.1 Spirochaetota bacterium | reverse complement strand
GGCTCAAATTGCCGTAGAAAACTTCAGGAAAGGATTCAACTGCTCGCAGGCCGTATTATCGGCTTTTGCGAATGATTTCGGGCTGGACATGGAAACAGCCATGAAGATAAGCTGCGGATTCGGTGCGGGAATGGGCAGGCTCCAGGAAACCTGCGGAGCAGTGACCGGCGCATACATGGTTATAGGCCTCAAACATGGAAAATCTAAGCAGGGCGAAGACGACAGGAAGGAGAATACCTACAGGCTTGTAAGAAAATTCTCTGATGAATTCAAAAGCGAAAACAAAACAACCAACTGCGGTGAACTGCTTGGATGCAGCCTAACCACCGACGAGGGAAGAAAAAAATTTCATGATGAAAAGCTTTCATCGGCGATCTGCGAAAAATGTGTGAAAGACGCCGTACTGATACTGGGAAAGATTTTATGATTTCTATTATATTTGACTAAGGAAGGGGCTCATGTTAATTTATGTAATTTCTCTGACAATTCTCTCTTTAATTTGGCTCGTCTTTGAAATCTCCCTGGTAATCAGGGACAGGATACGCGGCCGCGGAAAAACCGCCAGGGACAGGGGCACACGCAATTTTAATTTTATAGCGATTACGATCGGTTTGACAGCCGGCGGTTTTGCCAATGGTTATTCCCTGTTTTTCTTTCCGGGCGGCAGGACAATTCCGGTTTTCTGGGCCGGATTTGCCGTCATGTCCCTTGGTTTGGCACTCCGCATTTATGCTATTGCAATACTGGGCAAATCTTTCCGCACCACGGTCGAAATTCATGAGAATCAAAAGGTGGTTAAAAAGGGGCCGTACAGATTCATTCGCCATCCGTCATACACAGGGCTGATATTGATGTGCTGCGGTTATGGTGTTGCACTTCAGAATTGGCTCTCGTTGATCCTTGCAGTTTCCTTTCCCCTGGCTGCAATACTTTACAGGATACATGTCGAAGAAGCGGTTTTAGCAGAATCCATCGGCGAAGAATATAAAGAGTACCGGCGGCATACAAAAAAATTAATACCCTGGGTATGGTAATTTATCCCTTTCATTTTTTTTCATGCCTGGAGAAACAAGTCTGGGAAAATGCCGCCCGCGGATGTCTTACTATTCACCCGGCGGCGGCTGGGTCTTCAAATGCAACAAATGCCTGACGGTTTGTAAATTTTCTGATTTATGATTTTTCAACCATGCCTTTGTCATCCACTTTTTTATTCATCGAAAGAATTTATAAAATCGGCTATTTTTTCTTTTATGGCATCTCTCACTATCCTGGTTCTGGCAAGCTTTTCCTCATAATCTCCGCTGAATGACGAAGGATCCTCGAATCCCCAGTGAAGCCTCTTCACTCCGCCGGGAAAAATCGGGCACCTTTCCCCATTTGCTTCGTCACAAACAGTGACAACAAAATCATAACTTTTACCCTGTTTGAAAAAATCAAACACGTTTTTAGTCTTGTTGGCAGAAATATCATACCCGATCTCCTTCATTGCATCCACTACCACAGGGTTTAAAACCCCTGCTTCAAGACCCGCACTCTCTGCAGTAAACATATCCCTGCCAATGTCATTCAAAAAAGCTTCGGCCATCTGGCTCCTTGCAGAATTATGAACACATACGAATAATACCCTTTTCATGACTGATTCTCCTTCAAAAAAAATTAATAATAAAATATTGTTAGGATTATGTTAATTAATTACGGTTCATCAATTTTTTTAAATACAGTCCTGCATTAACCAGCAAAATCATTACCGGCACTTCCACAAGCGGGCCGATGACAGTTGCAAAAGCGGCCCTGGAATTTATCCCGAATATTGCGACAGCTACTGCTATGGCAAGCTCGAAATCATTGCTTGCCGCAGTGAATGAAAGCGTTACGGACTGCTCGTATGAACCTTTAAGTTTGACGGAAACAAAAAATGAAACGGCCCACATGATAAGAAAATACAGCAGAAGGGGTATCATGATCCTCACAACATCAAGCGGGAGTTTGATTATATACTCCCCTTTTAGAGAAAACATTACGACAATTGTAAATATCAATGCTATAAAAGTAACCGGGCTTATCTTCGGAAGGAACGTTTTTTCATACCATTCTTCACCTTTCAATTTTTTGAGAACAAAGCGGGTTAACATGCCGGCAAGGAACGGGATGCCGAGATAAATGAAAACCGTTTCGGCCGATTGCCTGAAAGAAACGCTCGCATTAATGCCTTTTACGAGCCCGAAAAAATTCAGGGCAAAAGTTATAAAAACGAAAATATAAACAGCATAAAACAATACCTGGAACACGGCATTAAATCCGACAAGCCCCGCCCCCAGTTCTCTGTCACCTTTCGCAAGATCGTTCCACACTATAACCATGGCGATACATCGTGCAAGCCCCACGAGGATTAGACCTATCATGTATCCCGGTTTGTCATGCAGGAAAATTACGGCAAGGGCAAACATTAAAACCGGGCCTGTTATCCAGTTTTGAATTAATGAAAATGACAGGAGCTTTTTGTTTTTAAATGCATTCCCCATTTCTTCGTATTTCACCCTGGCAAGCGGCGGATACATCATGAGGATCAGGCCGAAGGCAATCGGTATGTTAGCCGTACCGATCTGAAAGGCACCCCAGAAACCGGCAATTGCCGGGAAGAAATACCCGGCAGACACACCGATTGTCATGGCAAGGAATATCCACAGGGTCAGATATCTGTCAATTAAAGACAATTTTCCCTTAATATTTTCTTTCATTTAAATATCCTGACAAGCAATATATTTATGCATTTATAAGCATAGTTGCATTATTTGTCAATAAATTTTACATAATTTATTGACAAGATACTTATTAAATGAGTTTAGTAATTATAGTTTTTTAATTATTCTGCTCAAAAAATAACCATTGCCTATGGTTATTCAACAACAACACCGTTCTGGATCGGCATAAGGGACGCAGCCAAGGCACAGGCTGACAAAATCGGTGTCGGTTTTGTCGATCTTACCCCTGTTGATCCCGATATAGAACTGCAGAAAAAATCATTTGAAAAGGCATTGATACTGAAAGTCAACGGCATAATCCTGGGAGCCGTGAACGGCATCAGGGAAAGCACTACCGGGATTGTCAAAGCTTGTGGAATTAAGCAATGAAAATTCCCGAAACATTCAGATCCTTGAAAGCGAAATATCGAAATTCAAAACAAGCTGAAAAAAACAAATTATTGAGCCTGAGGACCGTTTTATATCCTGATTTACTCTCCGAAAAACAATCCTCAAGCTGTCAATTATCTCCAGAATCTTTCGCCGTTTCTGCGGAAATCACACCGGTTTTATCCGGCAGTACTCGGCGTTAGTTGAAATTTACACGAAAAAAATTATTTGCATCTGCCGCTATTATTTTCCGGAATATTATTTTTTTCAATTGATTTTAATACCCATTGGGCAACTCTATTCGCGACATCTTTTCTTTCTGTTTCCGGCACTTCATCAATTTCAAATATATCGTTATATCTTTTGTAAAAAGATAAGGCATCAAATACGATTAAATTTGACGGTTCGATAATATTTTCCAATATTCTGGAATGGCATTTCAGGAAACACCCGTCGATACAAACTACTTTTTGAGCATTTGTTATCCATTGAGCAATTTTTGATTCAGGGACGGTGAATAATTCACCGTGGCAGCCGCGCTTAAAATTTTTATGTTTGGATACATAATTTGCCGCCAATCTGGCTATTTCTCCACGTATGCAGGCGCCTTCGCAGGATAACACAGCAATACTGTTGCTTTGAATTGCCTGTTCACCTACTTTCTCTCCAATAGCACATTTTCCTCCTGTTTTTGATACAGCGAGTGAAATATTATGCCCTTTACAGGATTCTTCTCCCGTATTTTGTGAGCATGAATCGTTTAAATTGTCCTTTTCCATTTTGATTCTCCTAAAATTAAATATTTTATATAGACGAAGACTTAAAAAAAAGGATACATGTTTTTGAAAAATATTCATAAAAATGTTAGGATAGGTGGTGGAGAATCATTTATGGACGAAAATCCGTCAAGGCCAGATTTTAATTCAATCTACAGGGAATATTTTCCAAAGATAAAAAGATATTTTACCAGGATCGGGTTTGTTGAAGAAGCACAGGATCTGGCGCAGGAGGTTTTCATAAGGATCAACAGCGGACTGAAAAATATGGAGGACAAATCCAGAATTTCTGCATGGATATACAAGATTGCAACAAACCTGTTCATTGATAAACTTCGCTCCAAAAATCATCACCTCCCCGCTTCCGGGATTTCAAACGACGAGATAGAACAGGCAGGTGCATTCACTGATTTTTGGACAAAAAACAGGGAAAGCCCGGTTGAAAAAAGCATAATCTTCAGGGAAATGCGTGAATGCATTCTTGAATTTATCATGAACCTTACAGAAAAAAACAAGACCGTAATAA
>JBJKSS010000036.1:0-3865 GCA_046703745.1 Spirochaetota bacterium | reverse complement strand
CAACCACTTTACGGGCCTCTTCAAGGCTCCAGCTGTCTCCGCCTGTTCCATCGGCAACGATTTTAAGTTTTCCCGCTTTTTCGGCATCGAGCGCTGCCTTGCTGCGGCCTATTTCAGCCGCTGAACCCAACTGACCGCGAATAAGGATTAGATTAATCGGCTTTTTAACATTTTTCAACACCCATTCTACTGCCGTATTGCCCTCATAAGCCATATCCGAGAGAAGTGCTGCCTCATAGTTCGAGGGATCCGTATTAATCGCACGGTCAAAGAGTATAACCTTAACACCTGCTTTTTTTGCAGACTTTAGGACATCGTCCCATCCAGACGCGTTTGCGGCCGAGATCAGGAGATAGTCCACTCCATCTCGAATGTACCCTTTGGCGGCAGCGATCTGCTCGCTGTTGTCGCCGGTGTTGGTCTGTTTAGCATCATAGCCGTTTACCTTTGAGAAGACATTGTTCATGGCTTCAACATTGGCCTGACGGTAGCCGGATTCTTCTGGCGGCAGATTTACGATGCCAACCTTAATCAGACCGGATTTTGCATAACCTGTAAATCCAACCAGCAAAAACATGGCAATTGCCAATACAAAAAACCACTTGATTTTCATACTTTATTCCTCCTGAAAAATAAAAGATAAAAATATTTTTTGCGTTATCGATAACGCATTTTAACACTAAAGAACCATTTGTCAAGCAGAACTTTAAAAACCAAATCATGCCCTGTCTGCTTTTTCCCGATTGTCATTGGGAAACCCCGGCTATTGTAAAAAAATCAAATATTTCCTTTAACTGAAAATCCAAAAATTAAATTATTAAAATTATATAATTTACTTATAAGGATTTTCACCCTTATAATATATGCTCTCGGGAAGATTGAAAAACACATTATCAACTCCTGCCATTTTCATCGCGTCATAGAGGTGTTTGCCCGCATGCCTGAATGCCACACTTGTATGATGGGGGAAACGGTTTTCTATCAGCACGTAACGGTAAAATCTTGCCAGTTCCCTTATTGCGAACACTGCTATGCTGCCGAATGAATTGGGGTCGATGTCAAGGATTTCACCCTGTGCAATGTAAGCCTTAAGCTCTGTCCCCGCTGTGGATTGCAGGCGGAAAAGTGTGACGTCCCCCGGTTTTATCCTGCCCTCAAGCGTCCCGCGTGTGATGTCAGGTTTCCTGTCAGGCTCCATGAGTCTGTGCATGATAAGCTGGTAGTTCATCTTCGGTTCAATCATGCATGCCCCTGCCGTATTGCCGCAGTGGAATCCCATAAAAAGATCGGCCTGTTTGTATTTGCCTCCTTTACTTTTGAAGGTTTCATACATGTCGGCAGGTACGGTATTGTTGATGTCCAGAAGTGTCGAGGGGAATTCCGTGGCACAGGTTGTTATGTATTCGCTCAAGGCACCGTAAATATCAACCTCGCATGCAACAGGTATGCCCCTGGAAGCGAGCCTCGAGTTTATGTAACAGGGGACAAAGCCGAAATATTTTTCGAATGAGGGCCAGCATTTGTTTGCGAACACCCCGAACTGTGAGGCTCCGAGATTTGAGCTCATGAAGTTTTCAAGTGCTATTTCATACCTTGCCAGTTTTTCGAGAAGTTCGGGGTAGGTATTGCCTTTGCCAAGCTCTGCCGACATTTCCGATGCAGCTGTTTTTATCCTTTTTTCATCGCTGCAGGACATATAAATATCGTAAAGATCGAGCTCGCTGTTTTCCATTATTTCCACACCGAGGTCGTAGAGTGGCTTGATCGGTGCGTTGCATGCAAGAAAATCCTGCGGACGCGGGCCGAATGAAAAGATTTTCAGGCTTTTAAGACCGAGTATTATCCTTGCAACAGGGAAAAAATCTTCGATTTTCTGCGCAAGCTCCTCTGCTGTGCCAACGGGATATGACGGGATGAATGGTTTTAATTTCCTTAACCCGATATTATATGAGGTATTGAGCATGCCGCAGTATGCATCGCCCCTGCCGTTTACAAGATCATTACCACTTTCTTCGGCGGCTGCAACAAACATTACCGGCCCGCCGAATTTTTCTGCAAG
Source organism: Spirochaetota bacterium (assembly GCA_046703745.1). Classification (GTDB taxonomy): domain Bacteria; phylum Spirochaetota; class GWE2-31-10; order GWE2-31-10; family JAFGQB01; genus CAZHHK01. The sequence continues at coordinate 1,806 of JBJKSS010000036.1, read as the reverse complement.
CATAGTATTGGGACCCTCTGGTCCGAAATTGCCCAAATATATAACGAGTGAATTGATGTCTTTTTGCCTGATTTCATCGAGAGTTTTCAAAACGTCGGTTTCATTCTCAATAACGGTATTGATCTCTGTCAGCATTATGTTTTTTTTTCTGCACGCTTCGGCAAGATTGATTCTCCTCTTCAGTGCAAGTTCTTTGGGGAAACAATCCCTGCTTACTGCAACAAGACCCATTTTTATAACAGGAATATTTTTCATTCGTAACTCCTTTTTTTTATTTCAAGTTTGACCGTAATAAGCATTTTTACCATGCTTTCTCAAATAATGTTTTCTCATCAGCTCCCTGTTTATCGGACTGGCGTGAGGATTCACCTGCAGTGTGTACATCGCCATTTTTGCGAGTTCTTCCAGGATGATGCTGTTGTAAACAGCCTTCTCACAGGTTACACCCCATGTGAACGGGCCGTGACATGCGACAAGCACCATTTCCACTTCCTTGTAGGAAATATTCTCGAAAGCACGTATTATCTGGTTGCCCGTTTCTTCTTCGTAATCGCCGTCTATCATTTTGCCTGTCATGATTTGTGTGCATGGTATTTCATTGGTAAGATGATCCGCATGGGTCGTTCCGAACACGGGGATCGGTCTTACTGCCTGGGCCCAGGCAACGCTGAATGGTGAATGAGTATGCACCACACCGCCAATTTCCGGAAAATTTTTGTACAGGACGGTGTGCGTTTTTGTGTCCGAAGAATATCTCAACTTTCCCTCAACCGTCCTGTTTTCAAGGTCGACCACAACCATATCGGAGGCCTTAAGTTTTTCATAAGGTACGCCGCTGGGTTTGATCGCAAAGACTCCCTTTTCCCTGTCGATTGCACTTGCGTTGCCGAATGTCTGTATGATAAGTTTCTGGTTACGCAATTCCATATTGCATATATATGCAGTTTCTTTTAATTCCCTGTATCCCAAATTTTCGTCTCCATTTTTTAAAAACTCTTTTCTGTAAAATCAGCCAATGCCGAATATTTCCTGTAGCTTTCGGCATAAATTTGTGCGTTTTTCTGATCCGGCACGTATTCTGCATCAAAGCCGCTCGCCATTGCCTTTTGTGCCGCGCCTACTGTGGAATGAATCCCTGCCGCTGTGGCCGCAAACATTGCCGCACCCAGGGCACAGGCCTGCTCTGATCTGACAACCTTTATTTTCATGTCAAGCACATCGGAGAGTATCTGCATTATGAATGGGGATTTTTTTGCAACTCCGCCCATTACAATTACGCCGTTTATCCTTATGCCTTCCTCAACGAAGCGGTCGGCTATTTTTTTTGCACCGAATGCCGTGGCTTCTATCAATGCCCTGAATATTCTCGGAGCGTCGCTTCCCAGGTTTAATCCCGTTATTGCGCCTTTTAGTATCTGGTTCGCAAAAGGAGTCCTCCTGCCGTTCATCCAGTCGAGTGCGGTTATGTCGTTGTCCCCCGCAGGGATCCTTGAAGCGGCATCGGTGAGGCCGGGTATTATTGAATTTTTTATTCCAGCAGATATTTTTTTTAGATCGCCGTTTTGCGCTCCGTATTTTGCAAGATAGTTTTCTACGGGCCAGAATAGCACTTTTTTAAACCATGCATAAATGTCGCCGAATGCCGACTGGCCGGCCTCCATGCCAAGCATGCCCGGTATTACCGAACCGTCAACCTGGCCGCATATTCCCCTGACGAGTTTGCTGCCTATCTCAGCCACAGGTGCAACGAGTATATCGCATGTCGATGTACCGATTATCTTGCATAATTCATAAGGAGAAATGTTC
>JBJKSS010000035.1:0-8734 GCA_046703745.1 Spirochaetota bacterium | reverse complement strand
ATCCGTAATAATCTCACCGTAAATTTTTTGCAGGGGAGATTTGTGCGAATCATGAATTATCTTTTCGCTGTCCTTGAAAACATAATCCGTTTCATGCGGGTTGTGGTATGTAAAAAAGCCCTTTAATTTCTCATGCTTTTTAAACAGTATTCTCGAAATCCTGTCATCATTCTTCAGGCTCCTCTCATTAATTACAAGAGTGAGCATCAGCTCTCCGTTGTCCGAGCTTTCCCTTATCACTATGTCCTTGATGTACCCGCGCCGCGTTTTGGGGTTGAATGCAGAAAGCCTGAATTCATTCAACAGCGAAACCGTAGATTTCAAAAGGGCGTTGATGTCCGGGGAATGAAGGGGGCACGAATCGATACTTATCAACTCATGCGTGTTGAATTTATGAAAGCCCGCAGACAACCTTCTCCCGTCACGCGAGAAGCAGTGAATCATCATCTTGTTACGGTAACCATATAGGGCGGGCGAAGCTTCGACGGGAAGCACTTTAAGGCCATTATCCCTGAATTTCCTGAAATTTTCCATGATGAGGTTGTGCTTGAATTTCAGCTGATGGGAGTAATCGATGTTCTGGTATGAGCATCCGCCGCATGTCCCGAAATACCTGCACGGCGGCTCTGTCCTGTACGGAGATTTTTTAAGAATGCGCCTGATCACAGCCCTTGCAAAACTTTTTTTATCCTGGATGATTTCCGCCTCGACTTCATCTTCGGGAACCCCATACGGCACGAAAACCGTCTTGCCTGACAGCCTTGCGATCCCCATACCTTCGCCGCCGAGTTTTTCTATTGATAATTTAACGGTGTTCTTCTTGTCATTCATGGCAGGGAAGGAGCGTAATATATTTTATAAAAATTTACAATAAAAAATTTTAAAATGTAAATTTTGCGAATTATTACAGTCAATGTAGACCAGCCTGGGCAGCAAGAGATGCCTTCCCGCGTTCCCAAACCCACAGTCAGATAGTTATTGTTAAAACAAGACAAATATGATATGATTCAATTTTACATATCTGGAAGACATTACAATTATAACAAACAATCAATTGATAATCTAATTATCCGGAGATAAATTAATTATGCTTGCAAAGACTTGCCATAAAGTCTTCGACGATTTTACCCGATTTGAAAAAATTTGGCTAATGATATTTTTAATCATAATACTATTAGCAACCTTTTATTTCAGTATAACTTCAACTTACACACAAAATTGGTGGAATATAACAATAAACTGGATAATTTCTCCAATAAGTGCAATTACAGGCGTAATATGTGTTCTTCTGGTAGCCCGGGCAAGTATTTATAATTATTCGTTCGGGCTCATTCAATCATTCCTTTATGGGCTCATAGCCTGGACTTCAGGATATTATGGAGATTGGCTACTAAATTGGTTTTATTTTGTTCCCACCCAAATTTTGATATTTATTTTCTGGAAACGGAAGCTACGTAAAAACAGTCATGAAATAGTTCAATTTTTACATCTTAAATGGTGGCAAATACTTATAATTATATTTGCTAGCTTTTTTGCTCTTTTTGTCTTTGGTCTGACCCTATACTCCATTGATAACTGGTTCTTAACAGCTATGAAAAGAAACATATCTATATATTCAAATATAACCAGGGTTTTTGGAATTTCACTCTTGGGTCCAATGATGGATAGCAGCACAGAAGTATTACAAATCGTAGCCCAAATATTATGCATTGCTCGTTCAGCCCTGCAATGGCCGATGTGGATTGCCACAAATATTATTACAATTGTAATGTGGATAGCAGTTGGGCTTACCGATAAAAATCAGTTACCCATGGCTATGCCAACACTGATAATGTGGATTGCGTTTTTATTTAACAGTATCTACGGTGCAATTAACTGGAGCCGCATTTGAAAAATATCGGAATCTTCCCCGGCAAGTTTTTACCCCCACATTATGGTCATTTGACTTCAATCCTGCATGCTCATTCCATGTGTGACAAGTTATATGTGCTTGTGTGTGAAAGAGAGAAAGATGATGAAACCCTTTGTGCAAATAACGGACTTAGATATATTTCAGGTCTAAACAGACGAAAATGGCTTAAACAGGAAACTCAGGGAATAGACGGATAATCTGTAATATTATTGAACGAAAAAAACTATGGAATACCTCCCTGGCCAAACGGATGGAAACAATGGGCAACAGCTCTGAATGAAATAATACCCGAGCCTTTTAATATAATTTTTGGCGGTCAACCTGAGTATGAAGAAGATACAAAAAAACATTTCCCGGCAGATGTTAACTATATCATTATTGACTCTGACAGAAAAAGATGGCCAATATCTGCAACTGAAATACGCAAAAATCCGATTAAATATTGGGATTATATTTTAGATTCTGCCCGCCACTTTTTTTGTAAAAATGTGCTGATCACCGGTACAGAAAGCTGTGGGAAAACCACATTGGTTAAAAAACTCGCAAAAATATACAATACTTCCTGCTCAGAGGAAATTGGCCGCTACTATTCGAGGGATTATCTTGGCGAAGATGAAGGAGCTTTTTCAGATAATGATTTCCTTAGAATAGCACATATGCAATACGAAAACGACCTTCATGCAATCAAAAATGCAAATCGTATTTGTTTTATGGATACCGACGCAATTGTTACAAATTATTATGCACGGCTTTATCTCGGGCATGATTGCCCAAAGGTAAAAACTTATATTGACCTGTCGAGATATGATTTAATCCTTCTTCTCAAGCCGGATGTTGATTGGGTCCCGGATGGATTAAGATTTGCCGGTGAAAAGCAACAACGATGGGAGTTGCATCAAATTATAAAAAAAATGTACATCGATCACGGAGTTAAAAATTCCTCATTTTATGAAATTGAAGGTGATTATAAATCTCGTCTTGAAATTGCCACCTCATTAATTGATAATCTTCTTTTGAGCGGCAGCAATGTAAATTTATAAATTAATAAATATTATTAGTCTAAACAGCGGTTTATTTTCATCGTTTAAGTAATTTATAGGGAAACCACGGGGGGCAAGTTGATCCTTGCGGCTCTTGCCAATTGTAATAATATTATATATTATTCTTAATTTTTCACTAAAATATTGTTTTTTCGACATTATAGTTTATAATTGAATTCCGAATTATTATGAATAATAAATACGGGAATTAAAATGGCTGAAAAAATTTTGATTATTGATCAATCCGAACTTTTACGAAATTTCATAAAGGAATCCCTTGAAGAATACGGATATGAAATCCATCTTGCAAAGGACGGCCTGGACGGATTAATTAAAATGAGGAACCAGATACCGGATCTCATAATAATGGACTACTATCTGCCCAAGCTGAACGGTCTTTCTTTCCTGAAGGAAAAAATGGATCTTAAAACAACTGCCAATATCCCGGTGATAATACTCACAACAAAAATGGACAGGACAACACTGATCAATCTGAGCAAATACAAGCTCTTCAAGATACTCTACAAACCGATAGAAATAGACAACCTGTTTCAAACCGTGGGACAGGTATTCAACAGGCAGTTTGATTTCGACACATCCCCCTGCATCATCGATGTTCATCTTAACGATGACATACTTTTCATAGAAATCGCCCAGGGCCTGAACAAGGAAAAAATCAGCCTTCTCAAATACAAAATTTTCGAGATTGCGAGAATCTATGAAGAAGACATAAAAAAAGTCCTGATAATATTCAGCGACCTGGACATAAAATCCTATACCAATGAGCTCATGTACATGCTCATGAACAACATCTTGAAGGCAACCAACGTCATAGGCCTCAATATGAGCGTACTGACAAACATCGAATTCATAAAAGATTTTTATAGAAATGAAACAAAATTCAAGTATATAAAGGTTACCAATAATTTTGAAGAAGCAATGGATATCCTGGGCAAAATCGACAAGACGATCCATAATGCCGAAAGGATAGACAGGGCAAAAAAAGAAATCCTGACATCTGCAATGACGGAAGACAAAAACGACAAATACATCAAACTGAAATTCTCAAGTGAAAAACTGGAAATCGAAGAGCCGAAATACGCAGAATCGAAAAAAAACTATACGATTGCCGTTATTGATGATGATCTGCCCATACTCGAATTTATGGAAACCGTTTTGTCGCAGGACAACTGGATCATCCATGCCTATGAAAACGGCAAGGCATTCGTAGATGACATTAAAAGCAACAAGCCTGACCTGGTTTTTCTCGACCTGCTGATGCCTGTAATGAGCGGGTTTGAAGTATTGAATTACCTGACAAATGCCAACAGCGAAATACCGGTCATCATTCTGACTGCGTATCCCGACAAATCCAGCATTTTGAAGGCAAGGCAGCTCGGAGTTAAAAGCTACATAACCAAACCGGTAAAGGCTGATTTTATCGTGCACAAGGCAGAAGAGTTGGTCTATCATAATTTTTAACCTAGCCGAAGCTTTTTTCAGCTTCAACTTCGGTCAGTTAAGCGGCCGGATTTACAAAGGTGCATTAAAAATTCCATCAAATTTTTGTTGATTATTTTTTAAGTAATATAGTATTATATAGCCGGGTAATTTATTCAAAGTATCAAAACCGAAACTTTTTAACGGAACGTTCCATTATGGCAGGCGACAGACCCGAAAATTTCAAGGAATATACGCTGAAAAAGGAATTCGACAGGGCGGTTCATACCCTGGAGGGCCTGATCAAGGGCATAGCGATTGACGGCGTGATAAACGAAAAGGAAAAGACGGAGCTTTCCAACTGGATAAACCGAAACATCAAACTTCTTAATTACGAAACATTCAGGGAAATCACTCCCATATTGAACGGACTCTATTTAAACAAGAATATAAACGAAGAGGACCGCAAGGATATCCTCTGGCTCTGCAATAATTTCAGGACGAAGACCCATTATTACGACATCATTACTTCGGATATTTACAGGCTGGAAGGCATTCTCCACGGTATACTGGCGGATAATGTAATCACCGAAAAAGAAATCGTGAACCTTGAAAAATGGATCGCCGGCAACAGCCAGATGAGGGGGCTGTATCCTTATGATGAACTTGAGAGCCTTCTTGCACAGATACTGAGGGATAAAATCATTACGCCCGATGAAAAAAAATTCCTGAAGGTTTTCATAAGCCAGTTTGTCGATCTTGGTTCTTCCGGCACAATTGACGGCGGTGAAATCGAGGATCTCAAAAAAGCTATCACCATAGGCGGCATCTGCGCCGTAAACCCCCGGATAACAATCAAAAAAAAATTATTCTGCTTTACCGGCAAATCGTCGAGAGCACTGCTTCCCGAAATCATCGATATGATAGAAGCAAAAGACGGCCTTTACAACAATCAAATTATGGAAAACACTGATTATCTTGTGGTTGGCAGCGAAGGCGAGAATCAGGTCTGGGCCTTTTCACATTACGGAAGAAAAATAGAAGAAGCCGTTAACCTGAGAAAAAAAGGCAGCGCAATAACAATTGTTCATGAAAATGATTTCTGGCAAGCCCTGGACCCGAAGTAGATCAATTTGAAAAATCGGGACCGATTTTTTTCATCATGGCGGCAAGATCGGCATAGGAAACGCTGCCGCAGGGCAGCCCCAGGATAGATTCTCCCCGCCTTTCAAAATCAGCTATATTAAAATCGTTGTGAATGATCCCTGCATATCCAAGGTCATCATTGCAGACCTCATTGATAATGCTTTCAAAATCCTTGACCCTTTCATCCTCAATTATGTTGTTGACAACCAGATAGTTTCTTTCCGTTTTCAAATCAAGTTCCCTGATTAATTCTGTCTGGCGGCCCGCAGTGAGAATGCCCTTGCGGGAAAGATCGGATACAATGAAAGCGACATCTATGCTGCCCAGGGTTTTCCTGCTTATATGCTCCAGGCCGGCCTCGCAGTCCACGATTACGAGTCTATAATTTCTTTTTAATTTTTCTATCATCATCTGTACGACATTGTTGATCATGCAGTAGCAGCCGGGGCCGTCGGGTCTTCCCATTACAACAAGATCAAATCCCCTTGATTCGATTATCGAATTGGACAAAGCATACTCGCAGTATTCATATTTGGATATCGATGCATCATTCGCCTGATTCCTTTTGTCCATAAGTTCCCTGCGGATGCTGCCTATTGTAGAATCAACCTTGAGCCCCAAAAGTTCTGCAAGGCAGCTGTTTGGATCGGAGTCGATCACCAGGACAGGCGAGATGTTTTTTTCAAGAATGTATTTGAGGAAAAGCCCGGTGAGCGTAGATTTGCCCGTGCCGCCCTTGCCTATAAAACCGATTAATTTCGGCATAATAATAATCTCCCGTGAAACAAATTTACCAAAAAATAATTCAACTCTTCCGGAACAGACCGGATGTTTCCTTAAGCAGTTCGATGACCCTGACCGATGCTTCTTCCGAAATGGAGCCGGTACCGCATGAAGGCGAAATGACCGTTCTGTCCGCAACGAGGCTTCCGTCAACCCCGAGGGCCGAGAGTCTTTCCTGGTAACCGGACAGCTTCCTGTACAGCGACTCGCCTGTTTCAACAGCAATTTTATTTTCCGCAGTGGGCACAATGCCCCATGCGAGGTATTTGTTTTCGCCGGACAAAAATTTCTTTATCCTGTCCGGATATAACAAGAGGCCCTCGGCATAATCGTATGCATCGAAATTTATCATGTCAATGTTTGTGTCCATCAATATCGACCAGTCCGTGTTGCCGCAGCAATGAATGCCGGTCAAAACCCCCATTTCATGCATCTTGTCCGTTATTTCATTCAAAATGGAGACAACCTGCTCCCTGGTGAGGTTTACATAGGCAGAGCCGAAAGATACAAGATACGGCTCGTCGATAAACAGCACGATATTATCCGCTATTTCCCTTAAAAAATTGACCTGCCAGACCGCCTTGCAAACACAGGTTTTCACTATAGCATCCGCCATCTGTTCGTTGTAGAATATCAGCTTCTTGTTTTCATCCGTGAGCGTCAATCCCAGGCTTATCGGCCCGAGTATCTGCCCTTTCACATAAGAGAGCCTGCCCCTCGATTTTGCCATGTCCCTGAATTTGTAAAGGCCGGCTGCGTATTTTTCCGTAACCGCAAAGTGGTCAAAATTGCCGCCGAGGAAATTCTCGTATACAACCTGTATTTCATTGAAAATATCGCCCGATGTGTCGAAATAAATTTTTTCACCGGCCTCATCGATTTTTATGCAGGGCAGTCCCTCGCTGTACTGGACATACATGTTCTCACGGTACCCGGTTTTAACAAGCTGGGGCCATGCTGGAAGGTCTCTGAAATTGTCGAGGATCAGCCCGGTTATTTTATCGGCATCGGTGAAAGGCCAGCTGCCGATTGAAGTAAAAGTTCCTTTTTTTATCATTAATCATTCTCCAAAAATTATACTTGAGGTATCCCAAAAAACAAATTTGGGAGCATAACATGCCAGCTGGATCTTGCCGGATTTCACCTTTAATCAAGGGACCTGTTTTATTTAAATGCGGTTAAGGCGGCAATAGAGAGCATTTCGGCTTCGGTGATTTTTTTACCTGCGTACGCGGCAGAGAGCTCCCTGATGAAATCATCGGGATCAATCAGTATTCCCAGGAGCCTGAGGTTTGCATCATCGATGACGACTATGTCATTCCTGGAAACATTTTCCGACATTGCGATTATGTTCATTATGTCATTCTTCCTGCTGTCATTGAAAACCGGCTCTTCCGGATTGCCGCTGAACAGGCCGTTTTTCACCTCGAGTGAATTACCAAAGGCAAAATCAAGCTTCAGGACATCCTTAAGCCTGTCAGGCAGATATTTAAACCCGTTGGTGACAAGTGCGATTTTAAACCCGAACCCCTTCAACTCATCTATTATTTCGAATGCATCCGGCGTGATTCTTATCATGCTTAAAAATTCAAAAAGCCGGCAGACATCTATGCCTTTAAAATTCATTGCAGCGGGCTTGATGCATTCTTCAAACGAAAGGTTTTTTATCTTGTCCGCTAGTGATTCATCTGCGTCAAGGGCTTCCATAATTTTATTCTTTATGCAGTCATCTGTCAGGTTGAATACGATGATCTTTTTTTCTTTTATATGGATGTTCTCGGTCTGGAACGAAACGCCGATATCGATCCTGCCGAGAGAATCCTTCAAGCTGTGCCTGACCGCTTCAATATCTTCCGTCATGTCACCTGCATCGGCAAGGACATTCATTATGATAAACCCGCCCCTTGCAAGCATTTTCATGCTCTCGATATTGATGGAATAGTCGCTCAGGGTTATCGCTGTTTTGGCTACTATGCCCGGCCTGTCCTTGCCGGTCAGTATGATGGAAATTATCTTTTTTTCGGATTTCCTTCTGCCCGCCTGGAATTTTTCGAATATGATCTTTAATCCGGTCTGGTTGCTTACCGCATGAATATTGTCCGTCAGTTCCCTGATGCCGATTTTTGCATCTGATATGTCGATTATTATGAATGCAGAAAAAAAACCGTGCGCAACACTCTGCCTTATGTCCACGATATTGCAGTTTTGTTCATAAATTACCGAAGTGATAATGGAAACAAGACCGACAAGATCCTTGCCGATAGCACTGATAATATACAAATTGTCCCCGGAATGATTTTGCAAGGCAATGCTCCAGCGAATTTTGAATTACGAATAATATAATTTAATGAAAAATCTGTCAATGAATTTTAAGGCAGACTTGCCCAAGCCAAGTAATCCCTTAGTTTTTAGT
>JBJKSS010000034.1:0-3123 GCA_046703745.1 Spirochaetota bacterium | reverse complement strand
ATTTATATCGACTATATCATTGAACTCTTCAACCACGATCTTGTTAACAAGTTTACCCAATGCTGTCGGAACAAGCTGCCTGGATTTTCTCAGTACATAATACCTGTCCTGCAAAGTGCTTATTGTAGGGGCATAAGTCGAAGGGCGGCCTATTCCCTTTTCTTCCAGGAATTTTATTATGGATGCATCTGTATACCTGGGCGGCGGCTGGGTAAAATGCTGCAAGGGAAGATATTCCCTGAAATCGACCCTGTCGTTCTCCTTCAAATCGGGAAGCTTGACCGTCTTTTCCTTTTCAGCCGATTTCAACTTGTCGAGGCATTCATTGAAGCCGTTTTTGACGGTTCTGGTTTTTGATATCTTGAAAACAACATTGTCATTCTCTATCAAAATAGTTTCTGTAAGATATTCGGCATTTATCATCTGCGACGATACGAATCTTTCCCATATAATAGCATAAATTTTAAACTGGTCATTGTCGAGATATTTTTTCATTTCATCCGGTGTTCTGTGAACCGAAGTCGGCCTTATAGCCTCATGGGCATCCTGCGCCCCTGCCGATTTGGAATAAAACCTGGCCTCAGCGGGCAGACTGTCCGGATAAACTCCGGATATGAACTCCCTTACCTCGGCGAGTGCCTGGCTTGATATCCTCGTCGAATCGGTTCGCATATAGGTAATCAAACCGATCCTTTCGGAGCCGATGTTTATGCCTTCGTATAACTGCTGTGCTATTCGCATGGTTTTCTTGGATGTAAAGCCGAACCTGTTTGCAGCTGTCTGTTGTAATTTTGAAGTAATGAATGGAGGATAAGGATTAACCGATTTTGAAGTTTCCTTCACGGATGAGACGACGAATTTATCCTTCTCCAGCCTGCCGGTTAAATCATCCACTTCCTTTTTATTCCTGAGCTCCGGATTTTTACCGTCTATTTTAAACAGCTCTGTTTCGAATTCCTTTTTATTTTTGGAAAAAACGGCATTAAGCGTCCAGTATTCAACCGGAACGAATTTATCAATCTCTTCCTCCCTTTCGCAAATTATGCGCAGTGCGACCGACTGCACCCTTCCTGCCGAAAGGCCCCTTTTTACCTTTTCCCACAGTATCGGCGAAATATTGTAGCCTACCAGCCTGTCGAGTATTCTTCTCGTTCTCTGTGCATTCACCATCTCGATTTCAAGCTCACGCGGTTTTTCAACAGCTTCGACGATTGCCGGTTTGGTAATTTCATTGAATACTATGCGCTTGATCTCAAGATCAGGCTGATTTTTATGCAATGCCTCCCTGATCAAAAAAGCAATTGCCTCGCCTTCCCTGTCATTATCGCTTGCCAGCAGCACCATTTTGGAATTATTGGACAGTTTTTTCAATTCATTGAGAATTTTCCCCTTGCCCCTTACGGTAATGTATTCCGGTTCGAAATTATTTTCAACATTGACACCGATCCTGGATTTGGGCAGGTCAATGATATGTCCCATGGATGAAGAGACCTTGTAATTTTTGCCAAGATATTTCATTATTGTCTGAGCCTTGCTTGGCGACTCAACAATTACAAGGATATATCCCTTGCCGGACTTCTTTTTTGATTTTGCCATTCCTTACACACCCGACTCTGTTTAGAATAATCTGGTTAAATATGCTATGACAAGTTCCATAGCCAAACCCGATATGATAATGATTAATCCGATTATTAATTCTTTCATTATCTTGTTATTTTTTATCTTTTGCATTATTTTTGCTCTCTTCTTCATTTTTCAAAATTGTCAGCATATCAATGCATTTTTTTTCCGCTTCCTCATACGTATTGTATATATTAATATATGTCCCGAATATCCATCCGTTTTCGCCTTCATAGTCCACATAATACCAGTAATCATTCTCGTTGTTTAAGGATGAAAGTTTATCATCCTTTTTTATTATCTCCAGCATGGAACCTATGTTTAAATAATTAATTACATCAGCATTCATCCCGGGCTCCGACATAAGCTTTGAATTTTTACCGGCCACAAAGGCCCACTGGTTAAGGCCTGTAACCTTTTTGGTTTCCGGCAGATCAATCATCCACTGATCGTTTTTTTTGCAGCCGAAGGCCAGAAAAAACATCACTATAATTAATAATAATCTAATTTTCATATATCCAACAATTAAAAAAGTCACAAAGGCAGTAAAAGAGGCACTTAATCAATGGTATTTTAAGCCTTTGTGACCCGTATTAAAAATATTTATTTTTATTTAAATAAGTTAAAAAAGCTTTTCTTGCCCAGGAATTTTGCGGCTGTTCCGAGCTCTTCTTCGATCCTCATCAACTGGTTATATTTTGCTATACGATCCGATCTTGACATTGATCCAGTCTTGATCTGACCCGCATTCAATGCGACCGACAAATCCGCAATTGTCGAATCTTCCGTTTCACCCGACCTGTGGGATACTACGCTTGTCCATCCTGCCCTTGTTGCCATGTTTATCGCTTCGATTGTCTCTGTAATTGATCCAATCTGGTTCAATTTGATAAGTATGGAGTTGGAGCATCCTCTCTTTATGCCTTCTACAAGTCTTTCCGTATTGGTTACATAAAAATCATCGCCTACCAGCTGTACCTTGTTGCCAAGCTCCCTGTTTAATTTCTTCCAGCCTTCCCAATCGGATTGATCAAGACCGTCTTCTATGGAAATAATCGGATATTTGTTGACCCATGATTTGTAAAACTCTATCATCTCGTCCGAAGAAAATATTTTCCCCGGGTTGGATTTCCAAAACTTGTAGCCTTTTCTTTCGCCCTCGTCGAATAATTCGCTTGACGCAACATCAAGGGCGATCATGAAGTCGTTGTCAATGCCTGTTTTGAAACCGGCTTTTTCAATGGCCTCAAGAATCACTTCTATGGCTTCTTCATTTGCAAGATCGGGTGCAAAGCCGCCTTCATCACCCACGGCGGTGTTTTTTTTCTTCGATTTCAATTTGGATTTAAGGGAATGAAAAACTTCGGCTGTATACCTCATGGCCTCTTTGATTGAGGATGCACCGACCGGCATGACCATGAATTCCTGAAAATCAACCAGGTTGTCCGCATGCTTACCGCCGTTTAAAATATTTGCCATCGGAAGCGGAAGAGTATTGGCTAT
>JBJKSS010000033.1:0-5338 GCA_046703745.1 Spirochaetota bacterium | reverse complement strand
GTTCAAGGGCTTGATGGCGAGTGTTTATTTGTGCGGCTACGCCGTTGCAAGATTTTTCATAGAATTTTTCAGGGAGCCGGACAACCAGTTTCAGAATATCCGGGCCGGCAAATATACCGGCTATATCATGTTTCATCTTTCCATGGGTCAGATTCTGTGCATACTGATGTTTCTGGCCGGCCTTGGCATAGGCTATTATTTTTATTACCTGTCACGAAAGGAAAAAACCGGCAAAACACCGCTTAATGCAGGCTCATTGAAGTCGAAAAAATGAGCATCAACAGCTTGCTTCTGGAAACAGCGGGGAACCATAAGGATAAAACCGCAATTATCGATGAAGACAATAATATCAGTTTTTCGTATGAAAAATTGATCTGTGCGGTCGATAACCTCGGTGCTTTCTTCATAAAAAACGGTTTGCAGCCGGGAATCAAGGCTGCGATTTTCATGAATAATTCCATAAACTGGATCGTCACTTTTTATTCGCTTTTAAAAATCGGGGCCGTCCCGGTTTTAATCGACAGCCAGTATACTTTGAGAGAATTTAAGGAATGCATCACTGCTTCGGGAACAGGCATCGTAATTATTGACGATAACAGGAATAAAATCGATGATGCCGCATCATGTTTGGAAATCGATAAGGCATTTTTGTTTTCTACAGGTTCAGCATCTGATAATAAAAAAATTGTGATAATTAACCCAGATATATTGACGGATAAACAGGATGTAAATTTTTCGGACGTTCACCTTGGGTCAGGGGACGGCGGGATGATATTGTTCACTTACAGAGGATTCGGGTACATTCTTCCCGTGTTTTTAAGGGAATCATCTGTATTAAACAGTGTCCGGTACAACACCGACTTGACCGGTATCGATGATGGTTTGATAATCGGTCTTTTCCTTCCTTCACATCATATATTTGCACTTACATCCAATATCCTCTGCCCCCTGTCGGTTGCCGGAACGATTATTATTACCAATAATTACATGCCCGCAAACCTCATCAGGATAATCGAAAAGTACAGGATTAATTTCATACTTGCCGTGCCGACAATAATCACGATACGTCTTCATACAATCACGAAAAAAAAATACGATCATTCATTCATAAAGAAGGGAGTTGTAGGAGGTGACAGGTTTGGTATGGAGCTTTATGATGAATGGCTCTCGATTACCGGCTGTAGTCTCATGCAGGGCTACGGTTTGACGGAAACCTGCCCTGTTATATGCAATGGACTGACAGGCAACAAACCGGGATCCATAGGAAGGCTTTTGGGGAATGCAGCTGCCAGGATAATTGATGAAAACGGCAATGAGGCGCCTGTCAATGAGCCCGGGATTTTGTGGATAAAATCGGATACGATGTTTGAGGGATATTATAACCTCGAAAATCTGAAAGACAAATTAATAAGGGACGGTTATTTTAATACGGGGGATGTTGTTTACAGGGATAATGACGATTATTACTATTTTGTCAGAAGAGCCAAGGAGATTGCCAAAATCGGCGGTTCAACGGTCGATATCAACGAGGTTTTGAATGTAGTAAAAAAACATCCTGACATAACAGATGCCGATATACACATAGAAGCCGATAATTTATGGCAGGAAAAACTGGTGCTCAATGTTGCTTCATCGCCGGACTTGAATAAAATTGACTTGATGATTTATCTGAAAAATTATCTTAGTCCCTCGAAAATTCCCCGTGACATAATAACAGGCTCTTCTCATTCCGCCTGACACGACAAGTCGTAATTTTTAGTCTAAAAATTCAAAATTTTTATAATTATTTGACATAAAAGATGCAAAATCATAAACTTATTATATATAAATAAGAATAAGACGAATAAATATGAATCAATTTGATGACTTTTATCTTCAGGTAAAAGAAAGATTTTATGACAGCAGCATCCAGATAAAAAAGGACATTGTGAAAAAAAATTTCATTAATTTTTTTTTGAAAGAGACAAAAAAAATAAATGAATGGAACAATAAAAACAACCTTCTGAAATTTACGCCCTTTAATCGGGGCTAAAGCTTACCGATGATTTCAAGAAGAAGCTTGATGAGCTTTTCCTTGAAAATGTCCTGCCGGCTACCAAATACCTGGACAGGATAATACAAAACGGATGGCAGCATGGGGTGCTTACCATCACGGAGTACAACCTGATAGTGCATTTTGCCGATTTTTGCAATAAAATGTCGGCTATCGAAAAGAGCAAAAATATCGTTTTCAGGGAATTTGTCAAGATGGAGGCCGCATTTTTGAAAATCACGAGGGATCAGAAAATACCCGAGCTGATTATTTCTGCTCTTTCACGGGTGCTTGTTTTTTATAACAAGGTATATGTTAAAAATAATGCTGATTTTGATAAAATGATGAAAAAACTTGAATATTTTTTCATCCCCAATTTTTACTATCCTTCATTTTACGATCTGATCCTGGCTTTTAACATGGCTCATTACAGGCAGTACCTTAACTGGCCGGATCTTTACAGGTCGGATTTCAACCTTTCCGAACAAAACAAATTTTATGAATGCTCCGAAATCGTTTTCGGCGAAATAATGAAATATATCGGTACCATGAAAGCCGAAATTGATACCCTGAGCCGGGACAAAAACAGGATAGAATGGCTTAAAAATTTAAGTGAAATCAAGTCAATTGAGTACCCTGACATAATCGTCAAATTTTATGAATCCAACCGGCATGACTGGACGAAAGACGGGGAAGACATGCTTTTGCTGATTCTAATCCTGATCGAAGACATTATCATAAAGCTTGATGATATGCTTCATAATGAATGGACCCTCATGGACAACAAGGAAAAAATGGTAAATATGAGAGTGCTCCGCGGCAATGAAATCGAGGTTTTGTACAACAAGTTAAAAACGGATTATGATCTTGCCAAGACAAAACATCTGAATAATCTTCCATTGAAAATACCCTTAAGGGAATTTTTTCGCAGGGAATTTTCGGAGTCATTGTTTACCGACAACAACCAGAAATACATTTATAATAAAATGGTTAAGATGTTCGGTTATTTAAGGGAACTTTCATTGGTATTAAAGAAATATTATGATCCTCTTGGCGACCAGAAATCTGATACGGATTTTAATAAATTCATGGTAGTCAGTCCGCAGGAGTGGCGCGGTGAACCTGTTTTTTCAGTATTTAAATTTTATATTTTGTTATTTTTACAAATATGTGGATATTTCCGTGAAAATGATCTATTATCTGACATAAAGAAGCTCCAGGAAATCGATAGAAAGTTAGCTGAGAGAAAGGAAAAGATTGGAAATATAATGGGCAATGATGATTTTATCAGGAAATTTTTTGAAAATGATGAAAGCCGGGCGCAAAAATGAGCGATATTAATAAAAATGCCGAGGATGATGCTTTAATCCATGACGGCCATGATGAACAGCCGGATGAAAGGGTTGAAGAAGTCTCCCAGGATGAATTATTATATAAAAATTTCAAAAAAATTCTTGTTGTTGATGATATAACCTATGTTGTAAAATCCATTTCAAAAATATTGAGGGACGAAGGTTATTTTGTGATAACTGCAATGTCCGGCAATGAAGCCTTGACCAAATTTTCAAAATACATGCCGGATCTCATAACGATCGATCAGAAACTTCCCGATATGACCGGCATACAGCTTGTCGAACGCATAAGGAAAAGCAGTGTGGAATACAAACCGAAGATCGTATTTATTTCAGCTGTCTACGACAAGGATGAGATAAAAAACATTTTAAACCTCGATATCGATAATTATCTTTTAAAACCGTTCCAGAAAAGCAAACTTGCAGAAATGATCAGGGAGCTTCTGGGATAATTTCAGTTACCGAAAAAATCATCATTTTCCGTTTTATCAAACAGGTCTTCATAATCGACTTTATTGAAATCAAGCGCTATTTCAAAGTTGAACGCCGTACTTTTCAAAAAAGCCGCCTGTTTGGTGCCGGAAGTGTAATGCTGGAAATATACAGAGAGCGAAGTTTTGTATTTGATAAAATCGTACTTCGGATGGCTCCAGTAAAAGGAAAAGAGGAAGTTATGATAAAACAATGCTCCCGGTTTGTCGGAATACTGCATTGAGTATTTCATTTTGAAACAGAAATTGTCAATTTTCAATTTGTACTGGATGTAGCTTTCCAGGCTGAATACAACATTGCCCCCGTAATATGATACTTCGGGTTTCATTCTTAACAGTATCTCATTTATTTTTGCCGCATAGAAATAAAGGTAAAACTGGCTCGCTGCCATGTATGACCGCAGGAATGAAAGATTATCATTGTATTTGTTATAATCATAATAATAAAAATCCGTCCTGTTGTAAAACCTGAAAAATTCGCTGAATTTTTCATCCAATGACAGGTAAAGTTTTTCATAGGTTGTTTCAGGGTAAATATCACAGGACGAATTTTTCGATTTGAAATTTCCCGTTGTATTAAAGCCTGTTTTTAAAACCGGCTTTTCAGTTGAAAATAAAAGGCAGCAGCCGGCAGCAAAGATTGCAATAAAAATTTTTTTTATCATGACCTTGAATCCTCGTATAAAAAAATAATCACATTAATTAAACGCCTGAAACTCCGGAATCGTTTACAAATTATTTGATTTTTTTGACGATTTTTATCTTGACTTAAACGGATTTTATTCGTATTTTTTCAGGAAAAAGAGGTGATGTTATGCAGTACAGGATGCTTGGGAAAACAGGCTTCAAGGTTTCGGCATTGAGCTTCGGCTCATGGGCCATCGGCGGCACATGGGGGAACGTGAAAGATGAGGATTCCATAGCCGCTTTAAACAGGGCGATCGATATGGGAGTTAATTTTATAGATACGGCAGATGTTTACGGCGACGGCCGGAGTGAAAAACTCATCGGCGGCATATTAAAATCGCGGCCGGGGAAAATTTATGTTGCCACCAAAGCCGGCAGGCGTTTAAATCCTCATACTGCTGACGGCTATAACCGTCAAAATCTTACGGCTTTCATCGAAGACAGCCTCAAAAATCTAGGTA
Organism: Spirochaetota bacterium; assembly: GCA_046703745.1. GTDB lineage: Bacteria > Spirochaetota > GWE2-31-10 > GWE2-31-10 > JAFGQB01 > CAZHHK01. The sequence continues at coordinate 315 of JBJKSS010000033.1, read as the reverse complement.
CCGACTCCCTTGATCTGTTGCAGCTTCACTGTCCTCCGACAGAGCTTTATTACTGGCCGGAAGTCTTCGGCATCCTGGATGATCTTCAGAAAGACGGGAAGATTAAAAATTACGGAGTGAGCGTTGAAAAGGTCGAGGAAGCATTAAAGGCAATCGAATATCCCAATGTAAAAACTGTCCAGATAATTTTCAACATGTTCAGGCACCGCCCGTCAGAGCTGTTTTTCGGCGAGGCTAAAAAAAGGGACATAGGCATACTTGCCCGTGTCCCGCTTGCAAGCGGGACACGGGCAAGTATGCCTATGTCCCTTTTTT
>JBJKSS010000032.1:0-2843 GCA_046703745.1 Spirochaetota bacterium | reverse complement strand
TAATATTCTGCCAGATCGTTTATATCTTCCCCCCTTTCCCTGAGAGGCGGCAGATAAAGCTGGAAAGCATTTATCCTGTAATACAGATCGGCCCTGAAATTGCCCTTCTTGACCTCTTCTTCAAGGTTGCGGTTTGTGGCACTTATTATCTTTGTCTCTATTTTTATTACCCTGTTATCGCCGACCCTGGTTATTTCCCTTTCCTGAAGCGCACGAAGCAGCTTTACCTGGAGCGAGAGGGGAAGCTCGGTGATTTCATCGAGGAAGAGCGTACCCTCATGTGCCGCCTCGAATTTGCCGACCCTGTCATTGACCGCACCTGTGAATGCGCCTTTTTTGTGACCGAACAATTCGGATTCTATCAAGCCTTCAGGGATGGCGCCGCAGTTTACAGTTATGAACGGACTGTTTTTACGGTTACTCAGATTATGAATCTCCCTTGCCACCAGTTCCTTGCCTGTTCCGGTTTCTCCTATAATCAATACGGGGATCGGCTTGTCTGCAATCAGGGAAATCTGGTAAGCAAGCTCGCGCATGGGCTTGGAATTCCCGATTATCGTGCCAATCGGGCTCGATTTCTGGATCATCTCACGGAGACTTTCATTTTCATCCCTCATCGCCTTTTTGTTGACGATTTCAGAGATGAGCCCCGCAACCTTGCTTAAAAAATTCACTTCATTGGACAGATCCTCGTTTTCATTATCCTTGACTTTCCGGTCAACAGACAACGCCCCGATGGTTTCATCCTTGTAATTGATCGGCACGCAGATGAATGCGAGCTCCTTGCGGTCAAGCTTCTTTCTCGCACCGGTTTTATCCAGGAACACCGGAGCCTGGTCAAGCCTGGGAATAGCGACCGGCCTTCCTGTTTTCACCACCTCGCCTGTTATGCCTTCACCGGGGCTGAATTTGATCGTATCTTCGGGATTTTCAAATCCGAACGTATCATGATGAATTTCATTGAGATCCTTGTGATAAACCGAAATTATACCCCGCTGAAGCCCCATTTTTTCAGAAAGAATATTGAGCGTAGATTTAAGGGCTATGTTCAAATTGCCCTCTTTCAAAACAAGCTCCGTAATCTCCTGGAGACACAGGAGCTCCTGGTAAGAAAAATTAGTTGTTTGATCCATAATAAAATAATAACATTAATTAAAATTATCATCAAGTGCAATAGTCATACATTTGGAAATTCCTCATGCTCCAGGAATTTTGTCAGGTGAAAGATGAATGCCTCTTCGGATTCAACATGGGGATCGTGGCCCGTGCCGGGCAAAATGCAGAGCCGTGAATTTTTTGTTTTTTTAAAGGCCCTGAGTTGATGCTCCACTTCAAAATAAAAGTCCCTGTCACCGTTTATAATGAAAACCGGGCACCTGATGTTTTTCATGTCATCCAGGATGGAATAATCCTTGTTCATTATATAAGTCATCCTGTACTCACGAAGGATTTCCCAGAATATCCCGGCATACACGGCGCCATGCATGTTGACAAGTTTTTCCCTTAAGCCCGGATCGATGTTTTCAAATTTCTGGAACGTATAATCCGACTTTACAAGGAGCCTGTGATCACTGTGAAACCCGGTTGATTCGCATACGAGTTTTTTTACCCTTCCGGGATGTTTAACCGCATATTTGACGCCTATTGCCCCGCCGAGGCAGTGCCCGCAAATACTGCATTCTTCAATATCGAGGAAATCAAGCAAACCGTCGAGCTCGTCAACTCCATGCTCGATTATATCAAAGTCAACGTTCCCGGTGAAGTTATCCGACTTCCCGTAGCCAAGCCTGTCATAGTCTATGACTGTAAAACGTCCGGAAAGCTTTTGCCTTACATTTTCCCATGTTATTGAAGAATAAAACCCGTTATGGAGAAACACAAGCGGCTCGCCTCTTCCCGCAGCATTATAGTTGATCCTGTGTCCATTAATTTCTGTGAATGCCATGTGCCTTATCCCTTTTCACTCATTTTATCAGCATTTTTACCAGTTTGAGCTTGTCCCTGTAAGGCGGGTACCTGAAAGGCAGATCGATGAGTTTTGAGTTTTTCATAACAGACTTGTAATGGGTAAACGTGTCGAATGTTTTCCTGCCGTGATAGCTGCCCATCCCGCTGTTGCCCACGCCGCCGAAAGGAAGATATGCATTGCCTGCATGGGTAACGGTATCATTGATGCACCCTCCGCCGAATGAAGCGAGCCTGATCATCTTTTTATAATTCGAACCGAAATAATAGAAAGCAAGCGGCTTCGGGTTTGAATTGACAAAACCGATTACATCATCGAGATTTTTAAAATCCATCACTGGAAAAATCGGCCCGAATATTTCTTCATTCATCACAGGGTCTCCGGGTTTCACATCCTTCAGTATTGTAGGGGAAATATACCTGGTTTTTTTGTCGACTTCACCCCCGTAATAGAGCTTGTCCCTGTCGATCAGCTTCAGCAATCTTTCAAAATGCTTGTCATTTATTATCCTTCCGTAATCATTTGACTCTTTCGGGTCATTGTAAAATTCCCCGATCCATTTTTTCAATCCATCGAGGAATTTGTCCTTTACATCCTCATGAACAAAAATATAATCAGGACACACGCAGGTCTGTCCGGTATTAAACAGTTTGCCCCATGCCGCCCTCTTGGACGCTATGCCGATATTGGCGTCTTTGTCTACTATGCACGGACTTTTGCCGCCAAGCTCGAGGGTCACCGGGGTGAGATTTTTACTTGCGGCCTCCATGACAATTTTCCCAAAGGAAGGGCTTCCCGTAAAGAATATATAATCATACTTTTCTTTCAGCAATTCCTGGTTGACATCACGCCCGCCGCGCACAACGGCAACATATTC
>JBJKSS010000031.1:0-3406 GCA_046703745.1 Spirochaetota bacterium | reverse complement strand
CATCATAGTGGAAAAAATTCTTAAAAAAGGCTACGGGGCACTTTCAATAAAGGAATTCCAGGATTTCCCCAATTTGTACAGGAAAACCTGCACGGATTCTGAAACTGCGAAAACCTTGAAGCTTTCTCCCGATACGGTCGAGTTTATCAACAATCTCGTGATGCATTCGCATAACATACTGTATTCGATACCGAAAAAAAGCTTCCAGAGACTGAAGAAATTCATGCTTCATGATTTTCCCGAATCGTTTTTGAAAAATCTTCTGCCGATAGGTGTGGTTTTCTTCCTGTTTTTCGGCATAGCTTCGTTCACATTCACAATACTGTATTTCAATCCCGGGTATGCGAAATACGTCATGAACGAATACAATATTGAAATGTACAAATCCATGTACAAGGAAAAGCACAAAGGGGAGCCCGCCGATTATATTTATGCGGCCGGCTATTACATCCAGAATAATATTACAATCGCTTTTGAAAGTTTTGTTTTCGGGATTACCTTCGGCATCGGCACCCTTGTTGTGGTTGTCTTCAATGCCCTCACGATCGGCTGTGTGGCCGGCGTGGTCGCGTCATCCGGTTATGCCGGCAATTTTTTCACGTTTGTCACTGCACATTCCGTTTTCGAACTTCTGGGCTTGTGCCTGTCAGGCGGGGCCGGACTTGCGCTCGGGCTTTCATTGATTACTGCAAGGGATGAAAAGAGGACGACTGTTTTCAACAAAAAGGCCAGGGAGCTCGTCCCTGTGATCATGGCCGCGGGTTTGTTTATTTTTTTTGCAGCGTTTATCGAGGGATTTGTCTCTTCTTCGGGCATCCATTTCCCCTTGAGAATCATTATTGCGCTTTCTTCTTTAATACTGGTCGTCATTTATTCTTACAGGATATTTTTTATAAAGTTGTTCAGGGGAATTATCAAAAAAAAATCTTCATGGAAAGCATGAGCCGGGTTTATGTCAAAACATGCCTTTGCGCCTTGCAGAATCAATCGCCGATTGCATCTATAATTTTAGCACGGCACCGATGTCTACCTGTCTGTTGAAAGGATCGAATATCAACAGCGGGTGGATCCTTGAATTCGGCAATGAATTGAAAGGGTTGAATATATATGCCAGGACATGAAGTGCGATGTACGGCGTTGTCAGGAGGAAAGTGGAGAGCTCATCGAGCAATATGCCGCAAACGAGGCCGACGGCCGGATTTTTCAACAGCTGCTCGAAACTTGCATTCTGGAACAACGGCCTTATGGTCAGCTCATAGAGCAGGGACAGCAGGATCACTTCTGAAACCATAATTGCCGGATGGTAATTTTTCGACCTGAGGTAAAGGGTCAGGTAGATGAAATACATCGGTTCCATGATATTTTTGACGAATATGTCACCCCTGAAAACCGTCTCTCCGTTTACCACTTTTGTGACAGGATCGACCCTTCCGCTGACAAAAGGTTCCATTTTCAGCCTGTCCGCAAAAACATATTTATTAAGCAAAAGTTTGTCAAATCCTCTCTTTGCATCATTCTTCCAGCTTGTCTCTTCAGGATTGGTTTCCCAGAAAGGCAGGGTCAGGCCGAAACATCCCCAGAGGCTTGCATATAAAATAAGCGGGTCTGTGAGATATTCCGCTATTGTTATTTCCTTTAATTTGAACGGTTTGATGAATTGTGAATTTCTTGAGAATGAGGATTTCGAGGGTATGTCGAGATCTCTGATATTGGATAATACTATACCCGGGTGTATATCGATGTTTGCAAAACAAAAAATTATTAGAATATAAATTAGTTTTAATCTGGAGTCCATTATATCCCTGATGTTTTAAGCTTTTCCACGGCTTTATTCAACCCCGACAGTACGTCCCCTGCTTCGATTTTATATTCCTGGCCGGTTATTGTTGTATATGCATTGATGTATTTCCTGCAAACTTCGGCGATTATTTCATCCGGGATAACAGGGGACTTGCCGTCACCTGTGAAGTTATTGTCCATTAACCATTTTCTCAGGAATTCCTTGTCAACCATCCGCTGGTCCTTATTCTGCCTGAATAATTCTTCATAAGTGTCCTGAAACCAGTATCTTGAAGAATCCGATGTGTGAATCTCGTCCGCAATGATCAATGAACCGTCTTCGAGCAGGCCGAATTCGTATTTTGTATCAACCAGGATGAGATTGTTTTTTGCCGCTATTTCGGTTCCCCTTTCAAACAGCCTGTAGGCTGTGCTTTCTATTTTATTCAACAAATCATTACTTAGTATTTTTTGTTTGATGATTTCATCCCTGGTTATGGATTCATCATGGCCCTCCACAGCCTTTGTTGTTGGAGTAAATATCGGCCTGTCAAGCCTTGAGTCCTTTTTCAAATTTTGAGGAAGAATGTTCCCGCAAATTTTTCCGGTTTTTTGGTACTCTCTCCAGCCTCCGCCGGTAAGATAACCGCGGATAATCACTTCAATCGGGATTATTTTGCATTTTTTTACAAGGATCGCATTCGGATGTATCCGTTTGATTATATGATTTGGGATTATATCCGATGTTTTTTCAAACCAGAACAACGACATCGCAGTGAGGATTTCTCCCTTGAAAGGGATCGTTCCGAGCACCCTGTCGAATGCGGATATCCTGTCGGTTGCTATCAAGAGCAGCTTTTCTCCGAGATCATAGACATCGCGCACCTTGCCCCTGTATTTACTGCCTATGTCAAAGACGGTTTCATTGATTGCGAATTCAAGCTGCTTTCTTATTAAAGCCAAAAAATCATTATTCATTCGTTTTGCTCCGAATTTTGAAAGAATTTAAAAAATGCAGACCGATTTTTCGGCGTCAGTTTAAATGATTAATTGAAATTTTGCAATATTTAGCTTAAAATATACCGGTAAAAAACCTTTTTATTCATCCGGTACAGGGATTTAAATCATGATTATAAATAAAATTTACGATATTCATAATATGTATCGGAATCAGGCTGTATTTGAAAGTTCCGTTTTGAATAAATAAATCCGTTTATAGGGTATAACAATGCATTTTAAAAAAATTGGTTTGCTGATAATTACATTTTTATTTTTAACCTTTCCCACTTTCCCAAAAAGTAAAGGTGCCGCCCAGGATTTGACGATCTATTTTACAAACGACACGGCGGGGCATCCGTTGAAATTTCCATATCTCGGAGAGGAAGGTCAGGGTGGAATACCTGCAAGGGTAACGCTGATCAATGAGCTTTCGAAAGGTAAAAAAAGGGGCGATATACTGATTCTCGATACAGGCAACATAATCCTGGGAAGACCGGAGTCGAATCTTTTCGGCGGAGAGACCGATCTTGCCGGGATGAAGGCAGCCGGCTATTTTGCAAGCGGGGTAGGTTATTCGGAGTTGAGGCAGTCACCCGATTCATTCAAAAAATTCAACGATAAGGCCGAT
>JBJKSS010000030.1:0-11889 GCA_046703745.1 Spirochaetota bacterium | reverse complement strand
ACCGTAAGTATTATGGGTGTTATTGTAAACAGTGCGAAAATAATCAAAAAAATATATTTGAACACTACAATTGTTTTATTCTGTCCAACCATCGGTTATGCTCCTGTTATTCATGCAGAATCGGAATTTTTGCCTAATAAATGGCCCCTTTTTTAATGACCAGTTTCTGGTAAATTATATTGAAAACCAGACAAATAACGAAAATGATAATCGCAACCGCGCTTCCGTAGCCAAGGTTAAATCTCTGGAACCCGAATTTAAACAGGTAGGTAACCATGGTTTCCGCTGCATGAACTGGATCGCCCTTGCCCATTGCCCAGATGACATCAAAAGTCTGGAAAGAGCCTATTATACAGAAGAAAACGGATATTTTAATCGTCGGTTTCAATAACGGCAGTATTACATGCCAGATCAGCTGAAAACCGTTTGCACCATCGACATAAGCCGCTTCTTCGAGTTCCACCGGGATGCCCTGGAGCCCGGCAATGTAGATGACCATGTGCAGGCCGAAATATTTCCACCATATAACGACGAATATTGCGAAAAAAACCGTTTTGGGATCGCCGAGAAGAGCTATTGAATTTAATATCGGGAAAATTTTTCCGATAAAGGAATTTGCAATGCCAAATTGCGGATGGTACATGAAATACCATATCAGTCCGGCAATGACTTCGGAAAGAATATAGGGAAGGAAAAACAGTCCCCTGAAAACAACGCTCCCCCTGAGATTCCCCCTCCCGATCAAAAGGGCCAGGATCAGGGCCGTGGGCAGCTGGAAAATCAGGGATAATATGATGATTAACAGGTTGTTTAAAATTGCTCTTTGAAAAATGCTGTCCTGGAAAATATTTATGAAATTCCTCAATCCCCTGAAATCCGTCAGGGCGCCGAGGCCGTTCCATTTATAAAGACTGAAAACCATTGCCTGTATAACCGGCACTATAACAAAAATCGTATAAATAATCAGGGGGATCGAGATAAAGGCCAGTACCGTCAGTATATTGGCACGTTTCCTCATGAATATATTTTTTTTCCTGATAAGTTCCAAATTGTTTTTTTCTGCCATAATATCATCTTCTAAATTATTTTATTCCAATAACATTAAAAAAGGTACAAATTTTAATTGTACCTTTTTTATTTATAGAAAAATTGAATTTTATTATTACTTGCTTTCTGCAGCCATTGATTTTTCAACCATTTCTGCCGTGGCCTTTGGATCGGTTTTTCCTGCGAACAGGGACTGAACGGCGTCCTTGACGGTTTCGCCGACAGCAGGCGGCAGGTATTGGTCATAATACAACTGGTAATAACCGGCGTTGTTTACTGCATTTACTATCTGCAGTGTATTTGGATCCTTGATTGCGGACTCGGCACCTTTAACCGTTGGTATGATGCCAAATACATCGATCAGGGTTTTTTCGTTGTCCACGCTTGTTATGTATTTCAAAAAGTCTATTGCTTCGGGGGGAGCCTTTTTGCCGATGACATAGCCGTTACCGCCGCCCATTATATCATTGGGAGCGCCTGCGCCGCCTTCTACCGACGGGAAGGGCATCCATCCGAGATCATCACCGAGGCCCTTTTTATTGGGAGTTGTAGATGCCTCAACATAAGGTGCCCATTGCCCCATTAGCTCCATTGCTGCCTTGCCGTTGCCCACCAGTGTTGCTTCATCGTTATAGCTTGCACCGAGGAACCCGCTCTGGAACGGCTGGAGGTCCGTAAGTTCTTTCAGCTTTTCGCCGGCCTGAATGAACGGCGGATCAGCGAACGAACCTTTCCTGCTGTATGCCTTGTCGAATGCATCCTTGCCGCCAATCCTGACTGCAAGATAAACCCACCAGAAATGTCCCGGCCATTTATCGCCTTCACCCAGTGCTATGGGAATGATACCGGCAGCCTTTATTTTCTTGACGCCATCAATCAGATCGGCCCAGGTTTTAAAGGGACTTAATCCCAGCTTTTTGAAGATCGCCTTGTTGTACCAGATGCCGACTGCACCCATATCATAGGGAACACCGTAATATTTGCCGTTGTAGCTGTAAACGCCAAGCGGCCCTGCACCGAATGAATTGCCCCATGCGGTTCCCTTTAATTTGCCGGTTATGTCCTTCAACAGGCCGGCCTTTGCATATTCGTTCATTACTCCGCCGCCCCAGCTTCTGAATATGTCCGGCGGGTCACCCGATTGCATGACTGTTGCAATCTTCTGCTTGAAAGCCTCGTTTTCAAGTACGGTGATTTCAATTTTTACATTGGGATGTTTTGCCATGTAATCATCTGCCATTTTTTGCCAGCAAGCCTTTTGTTTGTCCTGCGTATCAAGGTGCCACCATGATATTGTAACCTGTTTTTTTGATGCCTTGCCGCAGCTAAACATCATCAAACCCAGGCAGAGGGCCAGAAACAACAAGCTTAATTTGTTCAGTTTCATAAAAAGCCTCCAAAATAAAATTTTTAACATGAATTGATTGTTGATGGCTCATATCTTTACTAAATTGCCAATTATTAACAATAGGAGAAAAACCTGTTTTTATTATAAGACTTTCACCCTATATTTTGACGGATCAAATATATTATTGTCCGCCTAATAAATCAGGGGGTATTCTACACCGGAATTTATTGATTGTTCTTGAACCAGTTTATCGCCTGTTTCCTCAATTCATTCGCATCTTTCAGCATGAGTTTTTCCTTCAGTTTACTCCTGTAGGACTCCACCGTTTTAATACTGATGTTAAGCTCCTGTGAGATTTCACCGACGCCGAGGCCGTTGCCGATAAGCTGGAATACCTGAAACTCCCTGTCACTGAGATTTTCTATGGAAGTACGTGATTCGTTGTTTTCCCTGGAGATGGCTATCTGGAGCATTTTTTCATGCATTTCCTCACTGAGATATATCTTGCCCAGGAGAATTTTTTTTATAGCGGCGATGAATTTTTTTGATGTTTCCTGTTTCATTATGTACCCTTGCGCACCCGCTTTCAGTGCCCTTACCGCATAGAGTGACTCGTCGTGCATCGACACCACGAGGATGAGCAGTTTCGGGTATTTCGATTTCAGGCATTTGATCAGCTCCAGCCCGTCCATGCCCTTGAGTGATATGTCGACTATTGCAAAATCTATATTTTTTTTTTCAAACTGGCCGAAGGCTTCCTGTGCATTCCCCGCCTCTGCGGCAAGAGAGAGCTCTGTGTCCTGGCTGATTAATTGTCCCAGCCCTTCGCGGAAAACGGGATGATCATCGATAATAATGAAGTTAATTTTTTCTTTTTTCATAATGAAATATTCTTGACCTCCTGATAATATTCCATTTGCCCGGAAATTGCAAACAAATTAAATTGAAAATGATGCTATTAAATTATATAATGGCACTCATGTACAGGATCGGAGTATTTATCGGAAATATTGATGAGCAGTATCAAAAAGCCGTATGGAAGGGCATTGTGGACGAGGCCTGCGAAAAAAAGGTCAACATAATGTGTTTCCCCGGCTTGAGGGTCAATTACAGGGGAAATTTCGAATACCAGTCGAATATAGTTTATTCGTTGGCCTGCAAAAAAAATGTCGACGGCCTCATTATACTGTCCAATACGATATTTTATAATTTGAAAAAAAGCGAAGTGCTGAAATTTTACGACAACTATAAATCGATACCGGTTATAAATTTCGGGATCACCATCCCCGGTCTTGTGAACATAAAGGTCGACAGCGACTACGGCATCAAGGAACTTGCCGCCCATCTTGTGAAAATTCACGGCTACCGGAGGTTCGCCTTTATAAAGGGGCCTGAAAATCATCAGGAATCTGAAAACCGCTTTAATGTATTCCGCAGGGAGCTGTTTAAATACGGCATAAACATTGATGATGATCTTATAGTGCACGGGGATTTTTTAAAGGAATCGGGAAGCAGGGCCGCGGGAATTTTTGTCGATGAAACAAAAAAGCCCTTTGATGTTATAGTTGCCGCCAATGACAGTATGGCAATAGGCGCGATGGAGCACCTTCAGGGCAGGAACATGATCGTACCGGATGATGCTGCCGTTGCAGGCTATGATGATATCGAAGAGTGCCGTTCCTGCACTCCCAGGCTCACAACGGTACATCAGCCGATTTATGAAAAGGGAAGACAGGCGGTGTCGGCTATTCTCGAAATCCTCAAGGGAGGCGGTACGGAAAAAAACAGGACCATTCCTTCGTCCCTTGTAATCAGGCAGTCATGCGGGTGCTTTTCAAACCTGGATGATATAAACAATGATATTTCCGCAAAAAACGATTCGTTTTATGAAAAATTCCCGGGCCAGAAAAATCTGGCAATTGAAGAATGCAGGGCACCGATAGGGCTGTCCAAAAACACATTCAGGAGCCGCAGGGAAGAGGAATGGATAAGCGAATTGTTTGATATTTATTATAACAGTGTTGCCGCACCCGGTACGGGCGATTTCATAACAAGGCTCAATGATTTTTTGAAAACGCTTTTTTATTCTGCGATCGATGTCTATTTCTGGCACAATCTTGTTTCTGTTTTCAGACGGCACACCCTCAAATTTTCACTGGACAGGAACGACCTGATCAGGGCGGAATGCATCTGGGAGCAGGCAAGGATAGTCATTGACGAGGGATATTACCGTGCGGAAAACATAAAAAAAATGAACAAGGATAAATTCACCGAAAATATATGGCAGATCGGTAATTATATAAGCTCTGCATTCGACATGAAAAAACTTGCCGGTGAGATTGAAGAATGCCTGAAAAAACTTGATATCGGGTACTGTTTCTTTTCTATATATGAAGATGATCATGCTGCCGCTTTCCCTGAATGGTCCCGCCTTATGCTGGCAATAATAAACGGCAGCAAGGCAGACACTGGGGATAACGGTTTCAGGTTCAAAACCGACAGGCTCATTCCACAAAAATTTTTGCCGGCAGGCAGGCATCGTCCGTTTATCATAAAACCCCTGTATTTCAGGGACGAACGGTTCGGCTTGATCATTCTGGAAATGAAGGAACTCGATCCGCTTATCTATGATGTGCTGAGGCAGCAAATTTCGAGTGCCCTTAAAGGTTCGAGGCTCATGGATGAGGTTAATCATCATGCAAGGACGCTTGAAAATGAAGTGGCTAGAAGGACGGAGGATCTTACCGTGGCAAATATACATCTCAAGGATGAGATCAGGCAGAAAAAAATCATGGAAACCGCCCTGAAGGAAAGTGAAAGAAGTCTTAAGTCTATAACCGAAGCAACTCCCATTTCATTGTTGATCGCCGGCCTTAAAGACGGGCGCATCCTGTATTCCAACGAGCCGTTTAACACCACGTTCGGCTATGAAATGGAAGGGGTCGTTGAAAAGAAAATATTCGGCCTGTGCGCCGACCATGACCGGATCACGCAGGTGATAAGGCACCTGAAAAAAAATGAAAGCATTCCCGATATAGAAATGGCTGTTTTTCATTCCGACGGCTCGGTCTTCTGGGTGCTCTCGTCGTTCCGGACACTTCTGTTCCAGGGTAAAAAATGTTTCATAGCGGGATTTTACGACATCACGAAACGAAGGGAGCTTGAAAAGGAAATACTCGAGATAAGCGACAGGGAACAGAGCCGCATAGGACAGGATCTTCATGACGACCTGTGCCAGAGACTCGCAGGGGTCGCAGCCATGATAACGGTCCTTGAAAATAATCTGAAAACAGACAAGCCTGCAGAATCAAACCGGGCAGGGCAGATATCCGGCTTCATTAATGATTCCATTATCCAGACAAAGAAACTCTCAAGGGGGCTGTACCCTGTGGCACTCGAAAGCCATGGTCTTGTATTCGGCATTGAGGAGCTGTCCGGCCGTATCGGTTCGCAGGGGAGCGTCTCATGCAATTTTTATTACAATAAAAATATTGAGATAAGGGACAAATCAATTGCTCTCCATCTTTACAGGATAACGCAGGAAGCGGCATACAATGCGGTGAGGCATTCCGGTGCGAGGAATATTTTTATAAAGCTTGTAAGCGATGAAGATGCCGTTTCACTGATTATTGAAGACGATGGAGCAGGTTTTGACACCGGCGACGGCAGATCAAACGGCATGGGCCTTAAAATCATGAAGTACAGGGCCAACATGATCGGCGGCAAATTAATGATAAAAAGTTCTCAAAACGGAACATCGGTAACCTGCATAATCAAAAATTAAAATCGTTTCGTTATCAGGTAAAACCCTTATGCCAAAATAGGTGGTAATACTGATTTTAAAAACAATAATTTTTTTTATTAATAAGTGCATTCGGCATTGTGTTTCATAAAAATGTCTTTTAGTTGCAGTCAAATTAAGGGAACCTGGTATATTCGGAATATATTAACGTTCCCTTAATTGTTATAGCCGGGGCGTTACGGTTTTCGGTTTTGACTGCATGGGTGCAGGCAATTTGTGAAGCAAAAAATAATTACATGCAGGCATTATATAATGAACGATGTTGTTGTAATAGGAAGCATTAATATAGATACGGTAATACAGGTCGACCAGATTCCGGAATTCAACGAGGTATCGGCCGGCGAATGGTTTACCTATGTCGGCGGAAGAGGGGTCAACCAGGCCATATCGGCATCAAGAATGGGCTCGGGGGTTTCGCTGATTGCAACGGTCGGCACGGATAACAATGCGTTGACCGCCATTGAAACCCTAAAGGCAAACAAGGTGGATACGGATTATATAAATTTTGAAAGATCGAGGCCGACCGGCATAGCCCAGATCACCGTCGACAGGAACGGCAACAGGATAATTTCACTTTCTCCCGGCGCCAACCAGTATCTTCTGAAGGAAAGGATAGAAGAATGCTGGAAGCTCATAGCGCAGGCAAAAATAGTTTTGATCCAGTGCGAGATCCCCATGGATACCATCCTTGAAGCCATACACATTGCAAAGAAGCACGGTGTCAAGGTTATGTTGAATAATTCTCCGGTGAGGTATTTCGCACGGGATATCCTGAACAGGATAGATTATATCGTGGTCAACGAGATCGGCCTGAACAAGATGGCCGGAAAAACCGAATCCCATATCGAGAGCATTGAAAAAACGGCACTTGAGACAGCAGACACGACATTCATAATTCCACAGACACACAGGCAGGTGCTGCTGGTGTCAAAAGGTGAAACACGGATTTACAGGGCGCCTTATGTCAAGGCGCTTGACAAGACGGGGTATACCGGCGTGCTCTGCGGCACGATAGGCGCATTGATAGCGCAGGGGAATGATCTGCAGGAATCTGTAAAATTCGCAACGGTTGCGATGGCGCTGTCCACAAAAAATTACGGGGCGCAGCCGTCCGCGCCATACAAGCTCGGAGTCGAGGCTTTCATGCAGTGCGCGGATGAAGAGGAAGTACAGATACAGAAAAAAATAAACAGGCTTAAAGAAAAAGCCAAAGAGATCAGGATAGAGATAATAAAGATGCTCGACATTGCGAGGTCGGGCCATCCGGGCGGGTCGTTGTCCGCAACAGAAATAATCACCACGCTTTTTTTCGAGAGAATGCGGCACAATCCCAAAAATCCCGATTGGGCCGAACGCGACCGTTTTATTCTTTCCAAGGGGCATGCGTGCCCGGCGCTCTATGCGGCGCTCGCATTGTGCGGGTATTTTGATAAAAAACATCTGGAGACGCTGAGAAAGCTCGGATCGATCCTCCAGGGGCACCCGGACAGGAAGCATACTCCAGGCGTCGAGGTTTCCACAGGCTCGCTGGGCCAGGGGCTTTCGATGGCAAACGGGATGGCCATTGCCGGCAGATTTCAGAAAAAAAATTACAGGGTGTTCTGCCTGTTATCGGACGGCGAGCTGGAAGAGGGGCAGGTGTGGGAAGCCGCAATGACTGCCAGCACGAGGAAGCTTGACAACCTCTGTGCAGTAGTGGATTTTAACGGCATACAGCTTTCATCGACCATTTCGAAGATAAAATCCGGCATCGAGCCGATCGGCAAAAAATTCCTCGCCTGCGGGTGGAACGTTATAGAGATAGACGGCTATGATATCAGGGAGATATTGTCCGGTTTTGAGAATGCAGAAAAGGAAAAAGGCAGGCCGACTGTGCTGATAGCCTACACACTGAAGGGCCGCGGCGTTTCCTTCATGGAACGAAACGTGTCCTTTCACGGCAAGGTGCCCCCGCATGAAGAATGCGAAAAGGCAATCGAAGAAATAATTAATTCCGGGGATGTGGATGAAAATATCAGATCATGTGAATTATCCGTTTGACAGGGAAGAATCCTTAAGGACAAGGTACGGCGAGACCCTTGTGAAACTGGGTGAGGAAAACCCAAATGTAGTGGTACTTGATGCCGACCTTTCCACTTCGACCCAGACGGCAATCTTTGAAAAAAAATTTCCAAACAGGCACTTCGATATAGGGATCGCGGAGGCCGACATGATCGGCACGGCAGCAGGGTTGTCCACAACAGGGCTGATCCCTTATGCAAGTTCCTTTGCCATTTTTGCAATCGGCAGGGCTTACGAGCAGATAAGAAATTCCGTTGCTTATGCCGACCTGCCGGTGCGCATAGTAGCAACCCATGCGGGTATCACTGTAGGTGAGGACGGCGGGTCGCACCAGATGCTGGAGGACATAGCAATGATGCGTGTGCTTCCAAACATGAATGTCATAGTGCCTGCCGATGCAGTGGAAACCGAACAGGTCATCAGGTATGCCATGAATTTCAGACACCCTGTTTATGTCAGGCTGCCGAGGGATAAATTCCCGGTGATCTACAATGATAAATTTTCTTTTGAATTCGGCAGGTGGGACACACTGGTCAGCAATGGCGATGACGTTGTTATTTTTGCCTGCGGCCTGATGGTTGCCAACTCGATGATTGCAAGCGAGCTTTTGCTGGAACATGGCATCAACGCAACCGTGGTCAATGCATCCACCATCAAACCTCCGGATGATGATGCAATTTTTGAAACTGTCAGGAATGCGAAACTTGTCGTCTCTGCGGAAGAGGCGCTTGTCGCAGGCGGTCTCGGCGGTATGGTCTGCGAATATATTTCCGGAGTTTGCCCGAAACCTGTTTTGCGCATCGGCATCAATGACAGGTTTGGCCAGTCGGGTAAGCCCGCCGAGCTGGTGGAGCATTATGAGCTGACAGCCGCTCATGTAAGGGACAAGATCATAAAAAAGTGGAATGAGCTTAGCGGAAAACAGGATAAAATGAAATGAAAAGATACCTCATGGGATATGATATAGGAAGCTCGTCCATAAAGGCTTCCGTCATAGACATTGATACGGGGAGCCTTGTGGCCTCGGCTGCGTCCCCGGAAAAAGAGCTTGATATAATATCAACGCAAAAAGGATTCGCAGAACAGGAGCCGGAAGTCTGGTGGGATAACGTAAGAGCCGCAACAGCCATTCTTAGGGCGAATTCCGGCATCGATCTCAAACTGGTCGAGGCAATCGGCATTTCCTACCAGATGCACGGGCTGGTTACAGTGGATAAAGATATGAAGCCCTTGAGGCCGGCCATAATATGGTGCGACAGCCGGGCGGTTGCCATCGGGGACAGAGCCTTTGAAAAACTCGGCACGGACAGGTGTTTCAAGAGCCTGTTGAATTCACCGGGCAATTTTACCGCATCCAAACTGCGATGGGTGAAGGAGAATGAACCCGGCGTGTTTGAAAAAATCCACAAGATCATGCTTCCCGGCGATTACATTGCAATGAAATTCACCGGTGAAATTGTTACCAGTTATTCCGGGCTTTCCGAGGGAATTTTCTGGGACTATCCTGCCAACGGCATTGCAGACTTCCTGCTGGACCATTACGAAATCAGCAAGGATTTATTGGCAGACGCAAGGCCTTCATTCTCGGATCAGGGCGAGCTAAGCCCTGCCGCTGCTGATGAGCTGGGATTCAAGAGAGGAACGAAAATAACATACAGGGCAGGTGACCAGCCCAACAATGCATTCTCACTGAATGTGCTTGACCCGGGGCAGGTTGCCACAACGGCCGGCACTTCGGGAGTGATTTACGGCATAATGGACGAGCCGGTTTATGACCCGGAAGGCAGGGTGAATGTTTTCGTGCATGTCAACCACGCAGATGACGCGCACAGGTACGGGGTGCTTCTCTGCCTCAACGGCACGGGGATCCTGTACAGGTGGCTGAAGGATAATTACGGTGATTCGGCAAACGCAGGGTTAAACTATGAAACGATGAATGAACTTGCGTCAAAGTCGACGGTCGGGGCGCAGGGTTTGTTCACTTTACCGTACGGCAACGGTGCGGAAAGGACACTTGAAAACAGGGATATAGGCGCGTCGGTTCACGGCCTTAATTTTAATATCCACTCGAGGGCCGATATTTTCAGATCGGCGCAGGAAGGCATAATCTTCGGCCTGAATTACGGATTTAAAATCATGAAAAAAATGGGCATGGAAATAAATACGATCAGGGCAGGGCACGCAAACATGTTCCTCAGCCCCGGTTTCCGCGAAATCTATGCATCGGTTACGGGCGTGCCCCTCGAATTGTACAACACTGACGGTTCGCAGGGAGCTGCGCGTGGTGCAGGCGTCGGAGCCGGTATTTATACGCTGCGGAATGCATTTGCGGGCCTGAAAAAAATTACGACCGTTGAGCCTGAAAAAAAATTGATAGGAGAATATCAGCGGATTTATGACGCATGGCTCGATATACTGGAAAAAGAATTGAAAAACAGCAACAAGTAGTGTCTGGTATCGGAAACAGGCAGCGTCGGATATGGAAACAGGCAGCGTCAGATATGGAAACAAGCAGCGTCGGATATGGAAACAAGCAGCGTCAGATATGGAAACAAGCAGCGTCAGATATGGAAACAAGGGGTTGAAACCCCTTGTCTCCAAAAAGAGAAATGAAAAATTCTGTAAAATTAAAAGGAGCAATTTATTATGAAAGAATTTTTTCCTGAAATCAAAAAAATAAAATATGAGGGTAGTGATTCGAAAGATCCGCTTTCATTCAGGGAATACAACCCGGATGAAATGATAATGGGAAAGCCGATGAAGGAACACTTGAGGTTTGCCATCGCTTTCTGGCATACGTTCTGCGGAAGCGGCATCGATATATTCGGTACCCAGCCCACGATAAAAAGACCGTGGGACGAGGGAAAGGATCAGATGGAAGTCGCATTCAACAAGGTAAGGGCAAATTTTGAGTTCCTACAGAAGCTTGGTGTGGAATATTACTGTTTCCATGACAGGGATGTTTCTCCGGAAGGTGAAAGCCTTGCAGAAACAAACTCAATGTTCGATGAAGTTGTCGGTGAGCTTAAAAAGATGCAGGATGAAACCGGTTTGAAACTTTTGTGGGGCACGGCAAATCTTTTCTCCAATCCGAGATACATGTGCGGCGCATCGACCAACCCCGATGCGCATGTTTTTGCATATGCCGCATGCCAGGTGAAAAAGGCGATGGAAGCCACACTGGCGCGTGGCGGGCAAAATTACGTGTTCTGGGGGGGGCGTGAAGGATACCAGACGCTTCTTAACACCGACATGAAGAGAGAGCTCGATCATCTTGCCGCTTTTTTAAGAATGGCAGTGGAGCACAAAAAGAAAATCGGTTTCAACGGGGTGCTTCTCATTGAGCCCAAACCGAAGGAACCTACAAAGCATCAGTATGATTTTGACAGCTCGGCGGTGCTTAATTTCCTGAAGACTTATGGTCTGGACGGCGAGTTCAAACTGAACATAGAATGCAACCATGCAACGCTTGCCGGGCACACTTTCGAGCACGAACTTCAGACTGCGTCCAACGCCGGAAGGCTTGGGTCGATCGATGCAAATACCGGCGATCTGCTCCTCGGCTGGGACACCGACCAGTTCAACCTTGATATGAGAGAAACAACACTTGCAATGCTCGTTGTTTTAAAAC
>JBJKSS010000029.1:0-7931 GCA_046703745.1 Spirochaetota bacterium | reverse complement strand
CTTCCAATAATGTAACCCAGACAATACTTGCCACGATGTCAAAAAACAGCCAGGATAAAATCATGTCAATCGAAGCCGCCCTGAGAAGGATAGCCGAGAATTCATACGGCATATGTGTTTCATGCGGAGGGAAAATTGCAGACGCATGAAACACATATGCCGTATGAATTCTCGGCTATCCTTCTCAGGGCGGCTTCGATTGACATGATTTTATCCTGGCTGTTTTTTGACATCGTGGCAAGTATTGTCTGGGTTACATTATTGGAAGCTTCATCGACAAAATCGTTAACATTATGAAGTTCATCTTCAAGAATGTTTTTGACTGACTCATCGCTTTCCATTAATTCTTCCAGCAGACGCTGCCTTTCATTCAATAATAGCTCTTTGTAATGCTGAAGTTTTTGTTTTGTCATTTTTTTCTCTCATGTTCAAAATTGAAGCAATTAAGTATCATTTATCAAACCATTTGTCAAGTTTTTTGTGTGTTATGATATGGTTAAGAATTGTTGAAAACGCTATATTATTTACAGCAAATAAAGTTTTTGTATTTAAATTTGTGATAAATTTATAATTTTTATTAAATTATAATATTTTTGTCAGAATAGTAATATGTTATTTTAGTGCTTTTAACAATTTTTCTGCCTCTTCTGCGGTAATCTTCCCGTCTTTAAGCATTTGCAGTATTTCCATTCTTTCATTTTTTGAAGAATCATTCACCGGCTTTTCCTTATTATTCGTGCCGGGTTTTTTCAGATTTTCTGCGAATAAACCGCCGATTGTTCTGGAGATTTTTTTCCCGAAAGTATCCATGGACTTGGCGAATGAATCAAAGCCCTGCCTGAACGAGGATTCCAGATCGTTTAATATTTCCTCCATATCGGGAGAAATATCCCTTAAATCCTCGTTCTTTGCGATAAAGACCCGGCGGTTGGATGAAAAAGCTTCAATGTTTACCATGCCGTTTTTATGCTCGACGGAAGCAATGCTGCCGAGTTTTTTCCCGTTTAAAGGATCGTCCAGGTAATTTATGATTTCGGCTGCTCTTGCGGTAATCTTGCATGATGTATTCGCAGAAAGGCCGAGACTTATATCTCCGTTATTGGAATTGATTTTTATTCCGTCCGAAACATCATTCAACCCGGCCAAAACCCTGCCGTTTGCGCAGAGTATATTGCCGGAAGCCGATGCCCAGCCGATTATTTTTATATTGCCGGTATTTGCGTTAAGATCAAGCCTGCCGTTATGTCCATTAATTTTAATATCCCCGTTGAATGCAGTTGCGGACATGCTGCCCTTACAGCCGGCTGCTTTTATATCTCCGCCGTCGGACTGGAGGTTGAATGAACCTTTGATGCCGGTTACAGATATTGTGCCGCTTATGACATGAACGGAAATGCTTTTTGAATCCTTCGGCACGTTTAATCTGACATTTGTTTTTACGATTTCTGAATTTTTGAAGGTTATCGAATTGGCCCCATCCGGAGATATGTCAATTTCAGGCTTGATGCTGCCAAACGGGGTGTATTCCATTGTAAGTGAAGGCTTATCATCAAGTGCTGCAATAGACACGTCCCCCCTTGATAATTCCATAGAAAAGGGCTTTGAAAAATCCAGCGTGAGCGCAGTTTTAATTGTTTCCATATTTAAAATTTAGCACTATGAACATTTTTTGTAAATAAAAAAACTGTTTTTAATTCCCGAAATATATTATTATGAGCTGTAAGGAAAAATTATAAATCAAGGAATGTTTCAATGAACAAAGCGGTTTTGATAACAGGAGCGGCAAGAAGGATAGGCAGGTATTTGGCCGTAATGCTGGCGAGAAAAGGTTTTGATATTGCCATTCACTGCAACACGAGCAGGGATGAAGCCTCGAAATTAATGGATGAAATAAACGCCCTTGGGAGCAATGCCGGTGTTTTCGAAAGTGATCTTGAGAATGAAAAAGAGACGGAGAGCCTGATCGGCAGGGTAAGGGACAGATTCCCTAATCTTGAGGTACTGATCAATAATGCGTCCGTGTTTATCAGATCCAATATGGCCGAAACCGGCATGGCATTATTCAACAGAACGATGAATATAAATTTGAAGGCGCCGTATATTTTAAGCAGGGATTTTGCAGGACAGATAAAAAAGGGCGTTATAATCAACATGCTTGACACTAAAATTTCCAAAAACAACTTCAATTATTCCGCTTATACCCTTTCAAAAAAGGCCCTTGCAAATCTGACCCTGATGTCGGCAAAGGAATTCGCTCCGGGCATAAGGGTCAACGGGATTTGCCCCGGTGTGATCCTCGAGCCAGCAGGAAAATCAGGGGAATATCTTGAAGAGTTGGCAAAAAGCCTGCCTTTAAAGCGCAAGGGAGAGCAGGAAGACGTGTTTAATGCCGCGGAGTTTTTAATCGGGAACCAATTTATCACAGGCGAAATTTTGTATGTTGACGGCGGCGAAAACCTTTAAAATTCATTCATTTTTCAGGTTGAATTTTTTTTTTAGAAAATTGTCTTTCCGCTTCCATTTGTAATGAACCTTGACATTCAGAAACAGATTGACGTTTCTTTCAAAAATCTCCTTTAAATCTACCCTTGCCTGTTCGCCGATGGTTTTTATCATTGCGCCGCCTTTGCCGATAACCATGCCTTTCTGGCTTTCCCTTTCTACAAAAATAACGGCGTATGCGGTGATTTTTTTTTCATCCACATCGAGTTTCTCGATTTCAACGTATGTAGCGTGCGGCACTTCTTCATTCATGAGATTGCAGATTTTTTCCCTGATAATTTCCTTTATCCTGAAAGGTATCGTCTGATCCGTTACATAATCTTCCGGGTAATACATGGGGCCTTCGGGCAAAACAGATTTTATCAGTTCAACGAGGGCCTCGACGTTGGTTCCCTCAAGGCCGGACACTTCTATTTTATATTCCGGAGTAAAATAGCGCTCGATTTCATTCTGAAGTGCCGTTGAATTTTCATTTTTGATATCCGATTTGTTGTAAACAAGGATAACGGGCAGAACCTGTGATTTGATTTTTTTTATTATTGCCTCTTCCTCATTGCCGAAATTGCGGCTCAAATCGACTATGTAGAGGATCACATCACCTTCGGACAGTGTTCTTGCCGCAAGATTGGAAAGCCCCCTGTTGAGGTTTGAATCAAAAAGATGAAAGCCCGGAGTGTCAACGAATATTATCTGGCTCTGATCATCGTTGTATATGCCCCTGATGACGTACTGGGTTGTCTGCGGAAGCCTTGAAACGGCCGAGATTTTATATCCGCAGATTTTATTGATTAGCGAAGACTTCCCTGAAGATGGCCTGCCGATCATGACGGCGAACCCTGTTTTTTTTACGTATTCATCCAAAAATTATTCTCCGGATTAATTAATTTTATTTTTATTATTCAAAATTGAAAAGACGATAAAATGCACCAGCATCAATAACGGGCCGATAAACATGAATGAAAAGAAGGGGAAGTTATCCTTCAGAATTTTCAAAAAAAACATTACCGGGCTTCTTTCCGTGTATATATCCAGAAGCGACATGCCCTTGGTGAAAAAAGAAATCAGGGGGAAAAACAGAATTATTATTATATTGTCTGAAATTTTTATTTTCCTTGTGATCTTAACCAAAATGAGACTTAAAATTATCGCAAGATACGGGATGAAGAATACAAGATAAATTATCAAATCAGGAAGATAGGCCATGAATAATTCAAGATTATTGCTCTGGTTGTTTAAAAAAACAGCAGAAACAAAAGGATGTCTGAAAATATATAACCCGAAGGAAGCGATGCTTACAAACAAAAAAAACAGGAGAAGCTCAAGATCGAGATGTTTTTCATTCTCTTTCATTTTTTCAGTTCCCCGAGCCAGTATATTTCAATATTGTCATCCCTGAAATTTGAGAAGCAGGCATAATTCCCGTCGTTGCTTACACCGAGGCCGGTCGGCTGGTTGCCGCCTTCTATATATCCTGCAATTTTTTGATTCGTCAAATCTATGATGGTGTTCCGTCCGTTTCTGGGGCTTCGTGTCAGGTAAGTCTCAGGATCATTCGGTCCCCGGCTTGACACAAGGAGCCATTTGTTATCCGGCGTTAATGCTATTGTGTTGGGGTTTCTGTCAACTTTATAGGTATGCTCGATTTTAAAAGAATCCGTATTGATCACATAAACTTCGCTGTAATACATATCGCTTACATAAGCCGTTTTTTCATCGTTTGAAAGCTCGACATGCCTCATTGCGGAATTTTTCCTGGATATCCTGTTTTTTATTTTCCATGTTCTGGTGTCGATTTTGTATATTTCACCGCCGTCAAAAGTTGTTGCATACAGGTATTTTCCATCTTTTGTGAATGCAAGCCCTCTGGGAGACGGGGAAGTTTTGATCAGTTTTAACACATCGCCCTTTGAATAATCAATTATCGATATGTTGTTTGTTTCCCAGTTTGAAACCGCAACCACCTGCAGATCATGGGACCATGCCATGAATTTCGACCATATACCCTTGGTGTTGATTGTCCTTCTGTATTCCAAACCCGGATAACTGTATTCATAGATAAGGCCGGTTGTCATTTGTGAAACAAGGAATGCATTCTTCTCCGGAATAAACAGCCCTTCGGGGAATCCCCTGTGCCTTTTTTTGTCTGGCGGTTTTATATAATAATCCATTTTGAATGTATCCGTATTGAACACCTGGAAACCGTCACCATTCAGCAATATTATGAAAATGTATTTGTCGTCCGGAGAATAAATTACCTGTTTCGGCTGATCCCCGCACGGAAATACCCCGACCTGCTCGAGGATTATGTGATCCTTTTTGTGGGAATAGCTTAAGGTACAGTTGGATTTGGCCTCAAGCCTCACCGTCTGGTCCGCATAATCTTTACGCTTTAACACGAGGTCGTAAATGCCGTATTCAAAATCATGCGTGAATGGAGTCGTGCCTATTTTAACACCGTCAAGATATACATCCGAATTCCCTTCTATGGTATTAATCTTGACAGCATATTTTTCCTTGTCAAGCTTGATGTTTATTTTTTTTACCAGGAAGGGATTGTTGTTTGCTATTGATTCCTTATAATCAGAATAACCGCGCCTTTTGCATGTTACAGTTAATGCTTTATCCCTTGTCTTAAGCAATTCATTATTTTTCAGGTGAATGCCGTTTGCGGTTAATGAAGAATCCTCAGGATTTACAGTAATTTTGTATTTGTAGGAACATGACAAAAATGTGGCTGCAATTAATACAGACAGCAGAAATAAAAATGATCGTTGTCTCACCATAAGTGCCTTGATATTTGGAATTATTGATTTGAAATATATTAAATATTTTGAATAATTAGTCAATATATTATTTTTTGTAAACGATTCGGGAGTTTCGGTAGATTAATACAGACAGGAGGCGATCTATGGATGGATATATTCATAATTTTCATTTTGTTCTCCTTTAATAATATCGCAATCTTCTTTCCCATGCAAAGTGGAAAGGAAGTTTTTTTTAATATTTCAGTATAATGAAATATTATTGGTGAAAAATTACTATCTCATAGATGATATTATTGCGTCATGTGGTATAATAATAATCGAAACTGTGGGATCATGAAAAAATTGAAAACTGGCTTGATCCGCTGATTCAGGAAACATTTATGGAAATAAAATTCAATAAAATTGTGATTGGTGTTCTGGCTGTTGTTCTTGCGGGCATCTCGGCGTACCTGATTGCAACGGGTTTAATGACCGGTCAATACTCTGAAAACGGTTCGGCGGAAAAATGGTGGAGAATCATAGCAGGAACCTGTATTACCGGGATTCCTGCCGTTATATTCAGCTTGAATTATTTGTGGCGGAATATTTATAAAAAAAAAGAAAAATATTTCCGTGAAAATGGAATCCCCGGTACTGCAATGGTTCTTTCATGCCGCACAACGGGCACAGAGTTTAATAATCTTGAACAGATCGAGATTGAGCTTCAGGTAGATGATAATCGAAGCAAGCCTTACAAAATCATCCACAGGGAGTTTTTTGATCCTGTAAACGCCGCAAAATTTTTCACCGGATTGAGACTCAATATCTTGATCGATCCGAAGAACAGGAAGAAAATTTTTATGGCCTGAATTGGAAATTCTGAAAGTTAACTTAATACATAGGGAAGTCAAATATGATTTCAAGAATGCTGACAGTTTCATGAAAAGGTATTCGATCCGGATGAAACCTTTCCTGCAAGTGAAAATACCCGATAGGAGTGCTTTATGAAATTAACTGTTTTTTTATCGTTTATTATTCTAATGGTGAATTTTGTGTATTCAAATGAAACGGATTCAAGATGGGTGACTGCAGAATCAGGTTTGAGAATGAGGGAAAACCCTGATTTGAATGCCGGGACGATTGTCACGATTCCCTATAATGAAGAGGTTATTCTTCTTGAAGAAAAGGGAGATGCCATCGTCATATCGGGCGCTACGGGTAAATGGAGCAGGGTAAAATGGAAAGACAAAACGGGATGGGTATTCGGGGGGTTTTTGGGTAAATCGAAAAATAATAATCTGACAGAGAGTGATATTGAGGGAGAATGGTTTGGCGATGATGGAATTCTCATGTTCACATTTTACAATGATAACCGGGTTGATTATAACGGCCCGGTTGAATTAAAAAACGGCAATTGGAGTCTATCGAACTCAACTATTAAAGCTTCATTCGCCACTGATGATTCTGACACTGAAGGTCCAGGTATATCAAATTATAAAATGGAGCTAAATGTACTGGAACATGAACCCGGCTACATGAAAGTTGAATTGGTTCAACATGGGTATGACACTTACAAACAAATACTGGAAATATATAATCCTGATAAAGGCAGCAGATAATGTATAATATTTTCATTTGACACAATAGTCAGGGAGGAGAAAAAATGGATGAATATGTCTGCATTTACGCAAGCGGAACGATGGTAAGGGATATTGCTAGGTCTTTGATGGAAAAGGGATTGGCTGTCAGGGCGGATAAAATGGAAGTTTTTCCCATGTATTTTAAAAATGGGAAAATCAAGACAGGAAGCAACGATAATGCCGTAATGATTCTGGCGGAACGTTCCCAACTGGATGAGGCAATGAATACCATGAATTTGCTTAATCAGCAATGGGGCTGGCCTCTGACTGCTTTTGCCTTGCCGGTATTTAAAACAATAGGAATATAAAAGCAACGTTTATAATTTCATAATACAGGTATATAATGGATAATTTATTCATAACAATATTGGTATTTTGGCTAATTTTTGGCGGGGCAATAGGCCTGCCTTATATTACATTGGTTGTAAGTGCATTTTTTATTATAAAGGCATCCCGGCAGTATCTTGTAAATTATTTTCAGCTTGCAGCACTGATAGCGCCGATTGCATTTTATCTGATTTTAACCCATGCGGTTAATGACCGTCAGGGTTTCAATTGGGGGTACGTCAACCTCATTGTCGCCCTGCCTGCAATCTTTACTCTCTATCTCGGAACAATCTCTCCGATCGTTTACTGGATCGGTGTTTTAATCACTATGACAACGGCTTATTTAGCCTGGCTGTTTTTCCCCATGCAGGGAATGACAAAGCTTTTTTGAGAATGATGAATTGGTAAGCTTTTAATACCGATAGAAAGGGAACCGGGATGCCAATGTCGCACATGGAATGGGTTTTCATGTCATCATGATTTCTAAATCTACATAGAAATTTTAAAGAGAATAAAAATGACTCTTATCAGATCAAATTTGAGAAATATCATTATTTCTAATGAGGGAAAAGCATGACATGGATGAGGAATTTGATGATTTTATGATTATTTATAAAAACAGGAATATAAAAAAATATCAAAATTTTATAAGAACCTGGAAAAAAAACTATTGCCCTGAACAATTGTTTGGTTCAAATTATTATAATTTGACTTTTAA